>CAJJAQ010000030.1 GCA_905182095.1 uncultured Pseudomonadales bacterium
TTCTGCGCTCAGTAACTGCTCAGTGCCAGTAGCTCAGACCGTTGGTTTGTGCACAGATATATCAGTTAATGACGCGCCGTTTTATGTCATGGATTATGTCAGTGGGCCGGTTTTGCATGATGCTGAGGTGACTCAAGCCATTCCAATGAACGAGCGTGCAACACTGGGTGCCAGTGTTATTGAAGTACTTGCCTCTCTTCATAGTATGGATCCAGATCAAGTGGGTTTGGGGGACTTAGGGCGTAAAGAAGCTTACCTGCAACGACAAATGAATCGCTGGACTAAGCAATGGGCAGCCACCAAGACCCATGAAGTCCCAGCTATGGACGAAAGTACTAAGCTGCTTGCAGAGCGTATGCCTGAGCAAGTGGGCGCCACCATTGTTCATGGTGATTATCGTTTGGGTAATATGATTGTTGGTCAAGGCAAGATTGCCGCTGTTTTAGACTGGGAGCTTTGTACCCTAGGTGATCCTTTGGCCGATGTGGGCTACCTGTTAAATTCCTGGGGGGTGCCTGGAGAAGGTGAAGAGGATGTCGTGCCTACAGCCGCTGGCGGTTTTTGTAGCCGAGAAACTTTATCTGATTTATATGCAAAAGCATCTGGGCGGGATCTGTCTGAGATTAACTACTATCGAGCATTTTCGCACTGGCGTTTGGCTGCTATTGGGCAGGGCGTGTACAAGCGCTACTTGGTGGGTGCTATGGGCGAGAATCGCGATGTAGATTTGGATGCTCAGAAAGCAGGTATTACTTTGCGCGCTGAGGCGGCGTTAGAATTTTTGAGTTATTAGTAGAAGAATCGCTCCAAGCGCGCCCCGAACTTGGTTCGGGGTGGCTCAGAGGGCTTGAATAAAAAGGCGCGTCAGACTCAATTGTCTGAAAGCAACTCGACTTCGGGGGGAAGGACACTGTAAGGAAGGGTGTTTTGAGTTGAGAGCGCGCCTGAAACTTGAATATGCAAAGAATTGTACAGTACAAAATTGTTAAATCAACAAATATTTAGCTTTTTGTACAGGTTATGTACGGTTTTTTATAAGTATTTGCCGATTTTTGCGATATGAGGCTAGATCACAAGGCTAGTGAGTCGAAAAACCATCCGGGCGAATGCCCTGAGACTGAGCTGGCGCTGCGGCTAACTGATTGTAGGTTGCGGTTAATAAGGTATCTAGGGCTGCTTCAAGTTGAGCCCTTGCTTGTGCCGTTTCCGTTCTGGTTTGCGCTAAGGCCTCTAGTGTCTCACGCTTAGCATCGCTGTCCTTAACTTCTTCTTCGCCAGCACAAGTCTGGAAATAGTCAGTTAATGCATTGAGTTGGTGTATTTGTTCAACTAAATGTTCGGCGCACTGGTTGGGATCTTGATCTTCTGCTGCGATGGCAATCAGTTCCTCGTCGCTAAAGCGACGAGGAACGCTGACGCCATACAACCTCGGCAGGCCAAACTCATTTATGCAGGTATATTCTATTTCGGCCCAGGACACAGGCCATTTCACTGTTGCAACTTGCTGTTCTTGGCAGCGGCTAATTTGGTGAGCCGTGGCGAACTGGTAAAGCGTGACGATCTTCGTGTTAGGCAAAGCTTGCTGGGCTTGTTTGATTGCTTGTTCAGCCAGTACTGGAAGTTGTAAAACCAATACTTGAGGCGCATCCATTTCGCTTAAGGGGCTGATTTGTTCGCCCAGTTCTCTAAGAAAGGCTTCCAAGTTTGCCCAGCGCGACACAATGTCTAAACGTTGTTTGCCACTAACTCGTTGTTCTAATTGCAATAAATTGGCACCAATTAGGCCGATTCTAGGTGATTGGCCAACTAAATCTTGTACTTGGTGGTGGTCTTGACCGCTACCAGAGCGGGCATCAAGCTGCTCTTCGGTTAAGTGAATAACACTGGATATGGTTTGGCCCTGATCAATTAAGCGCTTGATTTTCTTAAGTATTTCAAGCTGATCTTTGCTGTAAAAGCGGGTTTTTCCGTCTTTATAGGCAGGGCTGAATTGATAACGCCTTTCCCATGCACGTAGGCGTTCAACGGCTATGCCCGTTAAGGATGCGACGCTACCAATGCGGTAGTAATCGTTTGTATTGCCTGAAGGTGTCATGATGATAGTTGTACAGGTACAAAGGGTGAACAAGGGTTACATGAAATTTTATCCGTGTCTACCCCTTGCTAGGCTGTTGTTTAGCTCATGTTAGGGCGCTGTACGCGTATAATTTTGCGGTGTTTTCCCTAGTTTTTTGTTGCCGGTTAGTGGGTTTCTACAAGTCTTCCGGCCCAATCCACATATGCGGATTCCACGCGATTTCCCATAGATGATCATCTAGATCTGCGAAGTAGCCAGAATAGCCACCCCAAAAAACCATTTCCGGTTGTTTGATCAGCTTTGCGCCGTGTCTTACTGCCTGCTCTATAAGGGTGTCCACATGGTCCTTGCTGCTGACATTGTGGGCTAGCGCCATGCCGCGAAACCCGCTGCCCTGGGATGGCACTTGGGCGTCTTCCGCCAACTTGTCCCAAGGATAGAGTGACAGCCAAGTGCCGTTTAAGTTGAAGAATGCTATCTCTTCGTTGAACGGCGCCATGCGGGGCAATTCCAAACCCTCGGCGTAGAAATTAATGGAAGCTTCTATATCTACCACCCCAAGAGAAATCATGCTGATTCTAGGTTGCATAGCCAAAACTCGTTTTGTGCGGGTACGGCTACTATGCCAGAGGTTCTGACCAGTTTATTACCCTTAGTCGGGTAATTTGCCGCTTGGGTCGCCGCCTTATACGCTTGGCGCTGGCTTAGCACCGTCACTTCAAGGGCAGGGGCTTTTTCACGCGCAGAATTGTTGGCTTGAGTTCTTGCACACACCCTCTGTTATTGAACAAAAGTTTGGTCAACAATAGGGCATCCAAATTAATCTGTGCACGAGAGAATAATGAAAAATAATTTAGGGCTATTTCTTAGTAAACGCGCTTTGCTTTCACCTGATCGAGAGGCCTATGTTGAGAGTGACGGCAGTTTAAGGCTAACCTTTAAAGAGTTGAACTTGCGCTGTAACCAGTTAGCAAATGCATTTGTTGAAGCAGGCGTTGAAAAGGGCGAGCGTGTGGGTTTGTTGCTCATGAATTCCAGTGAGTTCATGGAGTCTTATTATGCCCTTGCGAAAATTGGCGCAGTAGTAGTGCCTTTAAATTGGCGTTTGGTCGCTGATGAGTTGGAGTTTATTCTCAAGGACAGTGGTACCAGCAGGCTGATATTCGACAACGAGTTTGTTGATACCGTTGCGGAACTGCATGGTCGTGGCGAGAAAACAGACATCAAGCAATGGCTGCAGGTGACCCATGGTGACGTGGCTTATTTCGCCGAGAGCTATCGTGGCTTTCGCGATGCAGCCTCTACAAATGAGCCTGAAGTCACAGCCGCAGACCACGACATGCTTTACATCATGTATACCTCTGGCACTACCGGATTGCCCAAAGGTGTTGTGCATACCCACCACACCTCAATCTGGGGTTTGTTGAGTATTTCAGCTACTGCCATTTATTACGATCCCGAGCGTTATTTGGCCTGTTTGCCAATGTTCCACGTGGGCGCGTTAACGCCGTTGGCTGTAAATGTTTATCGTGGTGTAACCTCAGTGGTTATGCGCTCATTCGATCCGGTTAGCGCATGGGAGACCATTGAGCGTGAAAAAATCACCAGTGGTTTAGCAGTGCCAGCAATGTTGAGTTTTATGCTCCAAGTGCCAAATTTTGAGCGTTTTGATTACTCTAGCTTGCGCTGGATTATGACGGGCGCAGCGCCTGTGCCCCCCGCGTTGACGAAGATTTTCCATGACATGGGTATCGGCATTCAGCAGGTTTATGGGCTCACAGAAACCTGCGGGCCTACTTGTCTTATGGATGCAGAGAATGCGCTGGCAAGACCAGAGTCTACCGGCAAAGCTTTTTTCCACACTGAAGTACGAATTGCTGACGAGAAAGGTAACGACTGTCCTCCTGGCGTGGCTGGTGAGGTACTGGTACGTGGTGAACACATTATGGTCGAATATTGGAATCGCCCAGAAGCCACTGCCGAGACGATTGTGAATGGATGGCTGCACACTGGCGATATCGCGATTATGGACGAAGAAGGTTTTGTTTCTATTCAAGATCGGATCAAAGACATGATTATCAGTGGTGGTGAAAATGTTTATCCGGCAGAGATAGAGGGCGTTTTATCCGAGCATCCGGGTATTCGCGAAGCTGCCGTTATTGGCCAGCAAAGCGAGCGTTGGGGAGAGTCGCCTTTAGCCATTGTTGTGGCGATAGATGAAAACCTTACACAAGCGGATGTGATGGAGTTTTGTCAGGGCAAGTTGGCACGCTTCAAGCAGCCTAAGGCTGTTGAGTTTGTAAGTGAAATTCCTCGCAATCCTAGCGGTAAAATTTTGAAGCGCGTATTGCGAGAACAATTTGATAAAAATGCGTCAGCCTAAACTGAGCATGCTTAACAGTTGGCCGAGCAATTTTGCTTGGTCATGGCAAGACAATTAATTGCAGATTGATGACAATCTACGTTAGTAGGTAACTCTTGGGGAGTAGGGGATGGAGTTAGAAGAACTTAGAGCGCGACTAAAACCTTTTTGTGAGTCGCGTTATCCGTCACCAATAGAAATATTGGAAGTTATTACCATGCCCGGTCATGCGGGTTTTGCTTATGGCTTTCGTGTGGCCTGTTTAGGCCAAGTAGATTCGTGGTTTATTCGCCTGCCGCCCCCAGGAGTGAACTGGGTGGGTACCGCAGATGTACTGCGACAAGTGGCGGTACTCAGGGCCTTGGATGAAACAGATGTACCACACTGTTCGGTGAAGTGGTCTGGAGACGATGAGCAGTGGTTTGGCAGCCCTTATTTTGTTGTACCTTGGTTAGAGGGCGATGTTATGCGGTTGGGTGCCGAGGACTGGGGTTCTAATCTAAACGTAGAACAAATCCATGAGTTTGGCCGCCAAGCTATGTCGTCACTGGCTTCCGTACACAAGGTTGATATCAGCAAAGTACCCTATTTGGGCGCGCCGGTACCTTTTGCCGACGATGTGACTCGTTGGGATAGGTTCTATGCAAAAGCGGCAGAGCCAGAACGCTTGCAAGATGTGCCCACAGTGCGCCAAAGATTACTCGACACTGTGCCGCAAAATGCGCCAATTGGTATTTTTCATGGCGACTTCCAAACAGCCAATTTATTCGCCTCTAAAGATGCCCAGCTATTAGCTTTGATTGACTGGGAGTTGACTGGCGTCGGCGCTACGTTGAATGATGTTGGCTGGATTTGTACTTTCAGTGATGAGCAAGCATGGGTAGAAAACACAGACCGTACAATGTTTCTAACACCGGATACGCTCATTGAACTGTATCAAAATGCTTACGGCCAAGAGGTTGAAAACATTAATTGGTACCGAGCACTGGCGGCCTACAAGTTCGCTATTATCAGTGGTCTTAATTTGAGTTTGCATAGGCGCGGCAAACGTGAAGACGAGGTGTGGGAAACCACTGCACTGTCTATGAAGCCGTTAATAGACAGAGCGTTGGATTTATTAGCCAGCGGTTAGCGCAATAAAGCTGGGTCGTTTGCGGACGGAAGTCAGCAGCTGTCGTGAGTAATGGTTGGTGTCCGCGGTTGCGTGCATGGGACAAAACGCTAGCGATTATGTTCGCCGTGATCATCTGGGCAGGGTCCAATTTCAACCTGAATAGTTGAATGCTCAATATTGTAGACGTTGCGCAGTACCCGCTTAATGTCTTCTACTACCCCTTGAACCTTCGCCCCCTCATTCACCAAAGCGTGCAGCGTGAGCAATGGTTTTTCGGCGGTGAGTCCCCAGGCGTGCACGTGGTGTATTTGAATAACGTCAGACACTTCGTGGGTTAACGTGGTTTTTATATCCCCAAGATTTACGCCTTCGGGCACCCCTTCTAGAAGAATGTGCGCGGACTCTTTGACAACGTAGTAGGCGCCTCTAGAAAGAATGACCACAATAATTAGCGTGAGAATTGGGTCGGCGTACAGCCAGCCAAACATAAGTACCGCTAATGAGGCAGCAATGGCCGCGGTAGAGCCGAGCAGGTCGCCCAGAACGTGCAGAGCCGCGCTACGAATATTAGTGTTGCCACTGGTGTCATGGAGCCAGCGGAAGGCAATTAGGTTAACCACAAATCCGGCGATTGCCACTAACAATGCGGGCAGTGGCAGCATGGCTTCAGGAGAGAACAGCCGCATTATTGCCTCAAAGCTGATCCAAACTATAAGTACAACTAAAGTCAGGCCATTTACAAAGGCTGCCAACACCTGGAAGCGGTGATAGCCGTAAGAGAGCTTTTGATCATAACCACGCTCGGAAATATACGCCGCCCACCAAGCAAGGCCCAGCGCCGTGGCATCCAAAAACATATGTCCGGCGTCGGCCAATAAGACTAATGCATTGGTCCAGATGCCTACGCCTAACTCTACGAGCATAAAAGTAGAAATAAGGATAAACGCCTTCTTTAACGCCTCTTTGTCGCCGCCGTGATGGTGGTGTGAGTGGCTATGACTGTGCCCATGACTATGCCCATGACTGCGGTCTGGTGTGGCGTTGTCGCTGGGGCTATTGTCATTAGGGTTATGCATGAAACCAGCATAACAAAGGCCTCCATGGTGCGTAAGCTTAGTTGCTCTGAAGTTGTCTTTTCGTTATCGAATTCGCTTGGTTTGCTTGCTAAATTGCTCTGCGCATTCAGTCGCAGGACATTGCTTATGGGGCTTATGGGGCTTATGGGCCTGTTGGGCTTTTTCGCGTCGGCAACTTAATATTTAGTGATCGGGTATCTTTAGCTCATTTGCGTGCTCCTTGAATGGCTTTGAGGTAGTCTTTTACGCATCAGTAAAAACAGTAATAAGGGAGATTTTCTATGGAAAGAATGCATTTAGAATTTGTTGGTCGTGTCGCGGTTTTGAAGTTTAACCACCCTGAAGTTATGAACGCCATGGGCGGTCAGATGCTACGAGATTTCGCTGATGCTGTAGCTCAGATCAAAGCTAAGGGGAGCGAAGTCCGCTGTCTTTTGTTAAGCGGCAACGGTCGTGCATTTTGTGCCGGCGCAAACCTTCAGGATGACGATGCGGATCGTAAGTCCGGTGAAGCAGGGTCTAGCTTGCGTAATAGCTATCACCCGTTGATGTTCGAACTACGCGGTCTAGAAATGCCAATGGTCACGGCAATCAACGGTGCCGCAGCGGGCGTAGGCATGAGTTTTGCCATGATGGGCGACATTGTTTGTGCCTCTAAAAACGCCTTTTTTTTACAAGCCTTTGCGCGCATTGGCCTAATTCCAGATGGCGGCGCTACGTTTTTGCTGCCACGCATGATTGGTTGGGGTCGTGCTATGGAATTGTCCATGTTGGCCGAGCGCCTAGGCGCAGAGCAAGCCCAAGAATGGGGTTTGGTAAATAGACTATTTGAAGACGGCGAAAGCTTAGAGAAAGGCGCGTTAGAAGTGGCTCAGCGCCTAGCTAACGGACCTCGCTCGTTAACTCTTATTCGTAAAGCCTATTGGCAGACTTGGTCTAATTCTTATGAGCAACAATTAGAGCTAGAAGCTCAGTTGCAGAACGAAGCGGGCCGCTCAGAAGATTTTCGTGAAGGTGTTTCGGCATTCTTGCAAAAGCGCGATGCGGAATTTAAAGGCCAATAACCAAGTTTATGGTCAATGAAATTTGGCCTGGGTAAAAATATACAGGGAGAGGAAATGTCATTATCAGGAAGAGTGGCCTTGGTCACAGGCGGCGGTCGCGGTGTTGGCCGCGGTATAGCGTTGGCATTAGCCGCAGACGGTGCAACTGTTGCGGTAAATTATCGTCGTGATGCAGAATCTGCCCAAGAAGTGGTTGATCAGATTGTTGCCGCTGGTGGCAAGGCTAAGGCCTACGGCGCATCAATAGATGACTATGACCAAGACGCTGAAATGGTTGCGGCAATTGAGGCAGATTTTGGTGCCATCAGTATCTTAATCAACAATGCCGGTATTGCTAGCCGTGGCCAAGCGGTAGTAGACACTGAGCCTGCTGAAATGCGCCGGGTGATAGCAACCCACGCATTCGGCCCCCACTATCTGGCAGGGCTTGTGATACCAAAAATGCGTGGTGAAGCCCGCGGTGACATCATCATGATTTCCAGTGTGGCTACCCGCTCGTTAGGCAGTCATGGAGCGCCCTACAACATGGGCAAAACCGCAATGGAAGCTTTGGCTTATACCTTGGCTAAGGAAGAGCGCGCTCATGGTATTCGTGTCAACATAGTCGCACCTGGTCTAGTGGACACAGATATGGGGAAACGATTGATTCATGCTGTACAAGGCGTAGAAGACATTCGCTCACTAGACGAAAGCATGCCGTTTGGTCGTGTCTGCCAGCCGGAAGACGTGGCTAATGTAGTGCGTTTTTTGGTGGGTGAGCAAAATTCTTACTTAACAGGCGAGCGCCTATACTGCGATGGCGGTGGACAAAGTTTGGGTCGCGTTTAGCGCCTAACATCAGTGTCTCACCAATGCAGGTCTGATGAGGTTATGACGCCTCATCAGACCATTTGTTAGCCATGCTAGTCGTTAACAACCCCTTCCTCACTAGGCAGTAAACGACACAATAACGCGCCAGCGATACTGAAGTAGAGTATGTAGTACAGCGCGTGGTACGCCACCCAGTTCAGTGGTTGAAACCACCAGATCACTTCACTGCCGTTAATGAGTACGGTTGCTAACACGCCGCTGACTATAACAACCTTCATTCGTTCTCCGTTTTCCTTAACCTTGTCAAGGATAAGTGCCAGTAAAACAGCGGTGGCTAGGTTGTGCAAAAAACCAATAAACAGATCTAACGGCGCACCTTCTGCGCTGGGCGTATGGTCAATGCTGAGCAAGGTTGCAGGCCCTTTTTCTAGCCGCTCCTGGGACTTGGGTCCGGGGCTGGGTATAAGGTATGCGCCGCTTTCCGGAAACAGTTTCGCCACAGTCAGTTGGCTGACGCCCTCACTTTTGACTTAATTTGCGGCTGAGTAAGGCAGGGGGTTTACTGCCCAATAGAGGAATCCAAAGGCAAAAAGTACAGCGGCTGTGATGAATACTGCCGAAATATATTTGTTCACTAAAGGCCTCTTTTTAAATTTTGGAAACCTAGATAAAGAAAATTTGCCTGTACCGCAGCAGTTTGATTGGACCAGCGGTAGAAAAACTCCTTTAGAGCGTGGGCGTTAGTCAGTGTTTTTTGGAAATCATTAGGGAAGGTGTAGTCATAAATTCCCTCAAAATAGAGTATTTTGAACAGTTGCACCGGTGAAGGTGGCGAAGCCAATGGCAAAATACCAGTAGTATTTTATCGGGCTATCTGGTGCCTCATCATAAATTATGAAATTTGAACCCTTAATCAGAATTATCGGCAAATGGAATATTAGGTACGAGAAGAACATAAGTGCAATATAAGAAGACGAATAGGATGCTAGGTTGAGTGGAAATGCGAAAAAGAAGAGTGCCGCAATAGCTGCGATGGACAATTCGCCGAGTAGTATCTTTTTTATAGTCAAACGCATACCGAGTTACCATTATTTGAACGAAAGCATCTCAACGCTGCACCCATCCAGCCAGTGAAGTGAAGAAATGCTGTTCGCGATTTTGCTACGGCTAGCTGCCGCCATCTTCTTCGAGAGCTGCTGAACCACTGCCATCCTGGCTTCCACCACCACCACTTCCTATGCCGCCGGCAGCGCCTGCAGCAAATGCGACTCTAGGAAGTGCGAAACGTACCGCTGCGCTTGCCACCGGGCCTCCAATGAAGCCGCTTAAAGCGCCGCCTGCCACGCTCCAACCAAAGCCAGACCAAGAAAAGCTTCCTGAAGTAGCAGCGCTTCCAAGATATCCGGCCCCAGCAACAACGCCGCCAAACGCGGCGCCAGGAGGTCCGAAAGACCCTGATACCATTTTTATCTCTCGTGAGTTAAGTTCCCTCATAGTTCTTTCTCCATTTCCGCGATATACATTGTATTTTTGATATCAGAAAAAGGTTCGCCGGCGAAAGGTGTTTGGCTGTACGGCTTGAAAATTCAGATGGGCGGTTTTGGTAGGCCCCTTTAAATATTGGAGTATTTGGGGGCCAAAAGATTTCGGTTCGGAGAATCTCTTGTAATTCAATGAGATACAGAGCGTGGTTAGGCTCGGTTATTAGGTTGTTTTACCTAGTTCGCCAGCGCCAGAATGTGCGCAGTTGCAGAGCTTGCCAATGCATCTAAGTGATAGCCGCCTTCAAGCGTAGAAATAATTCGCCCCTTAGAATATTGATTCGCAGCACTGGTGATGAGGTTGGTGACCCAAATAAAATCCTCCTCGAGTAAATTTAGTGATGCCAGTGGGTCTAGTTGGTGGGCGTCGAAGCCTGCCGAAACAAAAATTAGATCCGGTTTATGTTGTTCAAGGGCCGGTAGCCAGCTCTTCTCAATGGCGCGTCTAAAGTCGTTGCCGTCGCTACCTGCTTCAAGGGGTGTGTTGACGATGTTTGCCCGCTGAGTGTCGGTATGACGATTGGGGTAGTGGGGGTGCTGGAAGCTCGAGCAGACCAATACTTCTGGGCGATCCTTAAAAATATCTACGCTGCCGTTGCCGTGGTGGACATCGAAGTCGAGGATGGCGACCCGGTTTATATCAACGTGTTCAAGCGCTGCCATTGCCCCAACAGCTACGCTGTTGAATATGCAAAATCCCATGGCATTGTCTATTTCCGCGTGATGTCCTGGTGGCCTAACCGCGCAGAAGACTCGGGTGTCTGCATTGGCTAACACAGCATCCACCCCGCTGCATAACGCACCTGCAGCTAAAAGGGCTGCGTTGCGGCTGTGCGGCCCCAGCCAAGTATCTGGGTCCAGGGGTACAACGGCTTCGCCGTCCATGGGTGACATTTGTTCGATAAAGTCCAAGTGGGCTTGGGGGTGTACGGCTAATAGCCTGTCGAGGGAGACCGCTTGGGGTTCGACAAAATTAAGGTCTTGGCTGAGAGATATTTTGTCCCAATGAGCGAGTAGGTGGCCTAGGCGTTCGGGGCACTCTGCATGGCCGTCAGCAACTTGGTGATTCTGGTACTCAGGGTGACTATAAATGAGCAAAGCACTGTCCTTAACTGCAAACCCTAACGGCAGATTGGCATATCAGGATGAGCATTGAGTTTTAGTTTTTCTGATTTTATCGTCTCAAAATGCATGATTGCTAATGAAACAGGCGTGAAATATGTCCTGTTACAGGCCAGCTAGTATAGAACCGAGCCAAATCTGTCTATTATGAAGTCTGTTAACTTTATTGGACTGCGTGTGCTGACATTGTTGTTATTTTTGCGAACTGGAGTGGCTCTGTCTTTGGGTCTGTTTGTTTGGACCGTCAGTACAGAGCTTTTTTTGGGTCTGCCTACAATGCTCGCACTTCTAGGGCCGGTATGGCTGGGCGGCATGTGCGGTGGATTTGTTTGCGTGCTTTTTTCCCCTCGGCAAGGCTTGTCGCTGGCCTTTGTTGCTGGAGTATTGATGGCATTCGGTTTTTTGTTGATCCGTCATGGCTATCTGGGCATGCCAATGGGGTCCGATACGTTTGTTACTCTCTGGCCCATGTGGTTTCCTCCTGCCTATTACGTGGGCGCCTATGGCTATCTGCTTTTTCTTCATCAGTCCAAGTGACTGCTCATTTGTAAAATAGTAATAAGAAATTATGTCTAACTTAGAACAAAAATTGTCCCAGCTTATCCAGCCAGGTCAGCGTATTTATGTTGCGGGCAGTAGTAATGAACCTACTGGTTTGCTGCACGCCATGGCTGAAGTAGATTTACCCGAAAATTTGGAGTTTATTCAATTTCCGCTGCCTGGTCTTAATGCCACGGATTTTACCTCGTGGAATGCCACAGCCACCTTAACCACATTTTTTATGACCTCTACCCTAGCTAAAGCAGACCTTGGCCGAGTCAATTATCTGCCTATGCAGATGCGCGCTGTATTTGATTACCTTGCCCATAATGTAGATGTGTATCTCGTTCAGGTGGCCAAGGACGCTGCGGGTGTTCTGCGTCTAGGACCTAATGTAGATTTTCATGAAGGGGTGATGCAATCAGCCAAAGTCATTATTGCCGAGCTAAACTCCGGCTTTGTTGCACCTGCAACCAGTGCGCGCATCAATATTGAGCAGGTTGACTACCTATTTGAAACCAACCGACCTTTAATTGAAATGCCGGTGCCAAAAATAGATGAGGCTGCTCTGCAGATTGGCGCATTGGTGGCTGGTTTAGTTGGCGATGGTGACTGCCTGCAAACGGGCATCGGCGCCATTCCTGCTGCAATTTTATCGCAACTTGGCGATAAAAACGATCTAGGTCTGCATGGTGGTTTAATCGACGATGGTGGCATGACGCTTATTCAAGCGGGCAACATCACAGGGGCGGTTAAGGCCATTGACAGACACCAGCACATTACTGGCATGGCCTTGGGCAGTAGTGAACTGATGACATGGCTTAGTCAGCGCAGTGATGTGAGTTTCCGCGGCGCGGAGCATACTCATGAGGTGCAGGTTATTCGCCAACTAGAGAATTTTGTCTCTATCAATTCGGCGGTAGAAGTAGATCTATTTGGGCAGGTTAATGCTGAGGTTGCTAATGGTCGGCAGATCTCCGGTACCGGTGGCTCTGTTGATTTTATGCGCGCAGCTAAAGCTTCCAAAGGCGGGCGCTCTATTGTTGCCATGAATGCCACCGCAAGAGGTGGCTCGGTGTCGCGGATAGTGCCGAAGGTTGAAATGGTCACGGCGCTGCGCACTGATGTGGATATAGTGGTTACCGAATTTGGTGTGGCTCACCTTAAGTATTTGCCTAACCGGGCTAGAGCAGAGGCTTTGATTGAAATTGCCGCGCCGGAATTTCGCCAAGGGCTAAGAGATCAACTCTCTTAGCTACGCGCGCGACGACCTATGTCCGCTTAAAGGGAGTTGGCTTTACTTAACGCCTCTTCGACCGCTATCAACGCCTACTTAACCTTTCCTTCTCTTTTACCTCTCCTTTACGTCTCGTCAACGTCTAAGGTGAGTAAAAAGAAGGCATATTCCTCGGCTAGTTCTTGCAGCGCGGTAAAGCGTCCTGATTGACCGCCGTGGCCGGCACCCATATTGGTTTTCAATATCAATACATTGTTGTCCGTTTTAACGTGGCGCAATTTCGCCACCCACTTTGCAGGTTCCCAATATGTCACTCTTGGGTCGTTTAACCCGGCTGTGACCATTATCGGTGGGTAGCCTTGAGCGCTGACTTGATCGTAGGGCGAATAAGATTGAATGAACGCGAAGGCTTCGGCATCTTCAATTGGGTTGCCCCACTCGGGCCATTCCATAGGCGTCAGAGGTAGGTCTGCATCCAGCATGGTGTTGAGTACGTCGACAAAAGGTACATGAGCCGCAACGCTGCCAAAAAGCTCAGGTGCTTGATTAACTACTGCGCCCATCAGCTCTCCGCCGGCACTGCCACCGCCAATAGCAATGCGTCCCGCTGCAACGTATTGGGTTTCTACTAGGTGTTTTGCACAATCGACAAAGTCGTTAAATGTATTGGTGCGTTGCTTTAGTTTGCCTTGGCTATACCAGTGGTAACCCAAATCATCGCCGCCGCGAATATGCGCAATGGCAAAGGTAAAGCCTCTGTCGAGGAGGGAAATGATGTTGCTGGAGAATGCGGGCGGAATGGCATGGCCATAAGCTCCATAGCCATAAAGGTAAAGGGGCGCGCTGCCGTCCACTGGGGTGTCGTGGCGTTGCACCAAACTTATGGGCACTTGGGTGCCATCCCGGGCAGGGGCCATTAACCGGCGGGTAACAAAGTTTTTCGCGTCATAGCCGCCGGGTACTTGTTGTACTTTACGTTGCTGCAAGTCTCTGGTGTCTAAGGTGTAGTCGTAAACAGTATTTGGCGTCACCATAGAGGTATAGCTTAGGCGCAGGAACTTCGACTTATAATCCGCATTGGTGCCAAAGCCCAAAGAATAAGACTCTTCGGGCATTTGAATAAGGTGGCTGTCGCCATTTTGCTCTACAACCATCATTTGATCTAGGCCGTCTATGCGCGCTTCAACAAGTAGATGTGTTTGCAAGACCAAATGATTTGTTAGGTAGGTGCGTTCGTCCCCGGCAACGATACTCTGCCAATTTGCTGGGTTTAGTTGTGCAGATGAGTTTTCAGATGCGTCGCCCAAAGCAACCTGGTACACGTCAAAGTTGGCTTGGCGCTGGTTACTTCTGATTATAAACCTGCCCGACTGAGCACTATCACCCTGATGATCCACATAATATTCATGGCCGGGAGCGCGTTGGCTAATCAGCTGAGGCTTAGCGAGTAAGTTTGACGTAGGCAGGTATTGCACCTCCGTAGTGACATGGTCGCCAGAGTGTAAAAACACCAATTGCTGGCTTTGGCTGAGGTCTGCGCTGAGGAAAAAAGATTCATCTGCTTCCTCCATGATGACGCTGTCGTTTGGCGCTGAGTCGATTGAGTTTAGATCCCTAAACAACGCTTTATTTGGCCGCCATTGTTCGTTGACTAGCAAATAAATGAAACCGTCACTGGCGCTGTTCCAAACAGGTTCTCCTGCACAGTTTTCAATAGCAGGCGTTAATGCATCTCCAGTGGCCAGATCAATTGTATGCAGTTGATAGCGCTCGCTGCCATTGGTATCCACACTATAGGCGAGTTTTCTGCCGTCAGGACTGACCGCCAACGCGCCCAAACGAAAGTATTCGTGGCCTTGGGCCAAAGTGTTTTCGTCTAATAGTGTCTGCCATTGCGCATCTGAATCAGTCGCTGCTGTTAACGACGCACTGCGATACCAAGTACGGTACTGGGCACCTTTGGCGAACCGCCATTGGTAACTAAAGTCGTTTTCTACAAAGGCTACGCTTTCCTCTTGTTCGGGCTTGCGCGCCTTCAATTCTTCAAAGAGCGTGCTCACCAATTCGCCGTGGGGGGCAAAAAACTCCTCAAAGTAAGCGTTTTCCTCATTTAAATACTGCAAAATTTCGCTGTCACTGACGTTGGGGTAGCCTGCGTCTTTTAGCCAGGCGTAAGGATCGTCTACAACGTGGTTATGCCGGGTAAAACTGTATGGGCGGCGTTGGGCCTTGGGTGGATTGAGGGGCGCATTTGCGGGTCCCGGATAAGCCTGATTACTGGTCATGATTTAACTACCAAAGTTCGCTATAGAGTTGTCCGCCCGGTCGTGTGCATTTGACATAGCTGACTATACCTTTGGAATGTTACGGCAATCTGCGTGAAACCGCTGTGCAAATGACTGATGCTGCTCTAGTTATGCGTTGCTCGAACCAGCTAACTGTGGAAGTACTGTGCCGGCGGTTGTGATGCTCAGTGTTTACCGCCAAGATGAAGCCAATCGAATTATCCATCGTTAAAAAAGCAGTCGCTAACCCAGATCATTGGTTATGCATCTGTTATTAGGCAATAGGAGGCCCAAAGTGGCACATATTCCACCCTTAGATATAGATCAGTTAGACGAGCTTAAGCCTGTGCTGGCCATGTCCGAAGCAACTATGGGCTTTGTGCCGAATAGTGTGCGCACAATGGCTCATATGCGTCAGTTACCCGTAGCCTTCTCAATATTATTCGGTACGGTAATGGGGGGTGACACTAAGGTGCTGCTTGAAAACATGCTGAAGGTGGTGCCAGAGCAAAATGCTGCGGAAGAAAATCTGCCGCCTGCGCTGCTGCAACTTATTGCTTTTTCTGTCAGCGTCAGTGCTGGCTGTCGTTATTGCCAGGCGCATACGGGACACAACAGTAAACGCATGAGCGACGAACCCGACGCACAGGGCGAGAAGCTGTTACAGGTGCTTAATTATGCCGAGGCAGAATGCTTCAGTGAGGCTGAACGCGCAGTGGTGGGCCTAGCTTTGGCGGCTGGACAAGTTCCCAACGGCGCCGAAAAAAGTCATTTTGCAGCGCTGCAAGCGCATTTCAGCCAACGACAAATCACCCAAATAGTCGCTGTCATCTCAACTTTTGGCTTTCTTAATCGTTGGAACGACACTGTGGCAACGGCCCTTGAAGAGGTACCCACTGCATTTGGCGAAAGTCAGCTACAAGAGGCGGGCTGGGAATTAGGCAAGCACCAAAGCTAGTTATGTGTGGACGTCTTAACATTCGAGCCAGTGACCTAACTCAGATGTTGTTAGAGTTTTTAGGCGAAGCCTACTCAGGTGAAGATAATTTCAACGCCGCGCCCACTGAAAATATTCCCGTTTTGCGTATGAACGAGGAGGGCTCGGTTGAATTAACCAATATGCGTTGGTGGTTAACGCCGTCATGGGCAAGAGAGCCCAGTACTCAATACAGTATGTTCAATGCTAAGTCGGAAACCGCGGCTACGAGCCCAGCCTTTCGCGGGCCTTATGCGAAGCAGCGTTGCGTGGTTCCGGTCAGTGGCTTTTATGAGTGGTGTCGAGAACAAGGTCAAAAGGTTCCCTACCTTATTCATGGGCAAGAGGAGAAAACCCTATTGCTTGCAGGACTTTGGGATTGCTGGTCGTCACGAGGCACTGCTGGAGGCGTCGCCAACCTTTATAGTTTTACCCTACTGACCACAGCAGCCCACGAAAAAATGCAAGAGGTGCATCATCGTCAGCCAGTATTTTTGACATCGGATCAGGCTAAATCTTGGTTGGATATGGCCATACCTACGACCGCGTTGGAGCCTTTGTTTGCCTCCAAATTGCCGATTCCTTTGCACGGTAGCCCAGTTTCCACTTGGGTTAACAGTTCGCGCAATAAAGATCAGCGCTGTCATCAGGTTATTGGTCCTGCGCTGGCGATAGAGGAACCGCACTAATATTTTAACGGTGGAACTTTGCTGGAAATAGATGCGCGCAAGCTTTAACACGAACACGAACACGAACACGAACACGAACACGAACACGAACAGAAAACGCAGGTGGAAAAATACCAATGATTGAACGAAATAAATTTCTACACGGAGAACGTATTGATTCTTAAACGAGGCGATTGGATAGGTAAAGGTAGTGTATTGGTTGACGGTGCAACCTTGGGCGTCGGCCTAGAATTAGCGCTGAAAATTGTCGAGGACGACGATGGCTTTACCCTAACAGGAGATTTGTCCGGTGCTGGACAAGGTCCTATTTCAATTCGAATTGCGCCTAATGATGTTGGAACTTATGTCATTGATGCGCGCATATTGACCGCTGCACTAGACGGCATAGCCAAACTGGAGAGCGAACCGAACTTGGCCTTGGTTTGGAATGAGGCGCAAACCCAGTCCGGTACTATGACCCTATTTCTGGTAGATACAGGTATTGCATGTCGTGGTTTCTTTCGCGAAAACGACAACACCATTACATGGGAGGTGCTGATTCAGCCCAAGCAAGATGTGATCACTGGCGAAAATATCGTTTCTTTTAGACCAAGGCGTTAGCCTCTCAAAAGGCGTTAGCCTTGGCTTACAGCAAAACGCTAGCCTCGGCTAGACCTTTGGTCAATAAGTGGGCCTCTGGATAGACCGTGAGGCCAGCCTCGAGTTAGAGCCTGCTAGCGCGCAATGCAGTAAATACTCAGGGAAGGCTAGTTAAGAATTAGGTAACAGCTCGGTAAGGGTGTCTCAATTTCAGGCGTTGGCCATACTCGAAAGTACCAATGTGTATTGCTCTTTAGTCGTTTGTAGAATGGGCTCTTTACTGACTTTGGAAAACCTCAGATAGCGTGTCAGAGCATAGTCGCTGAGGCAAGTGAGCGTATAGGCAAGTAGCTGCAGGTCGATTTGAGTTTGCAAATGGCCCATGCCTTGGCCCATGTGCAATAAACAGTGAGTCCGCTCATAGATTTGCGGGTCTAATATTCTGATCAGTGACGTTTCTTCAGTGTCTTGATTATGCACTGTACTTTCCACATTAGTGTGCATGTTGTTGGCGATAAATCGCCAGATAGGTTTATCTAATGAGGTGATATCCGCCAAGCGTAGAGCGTCTATTGCAGCAAAGGATGCAGCTAAATCTTGTTCGTAATTTTTGACTACTAGATCTAGTTGTTGACTCAATGGGCTAGATTTTTCTCTCAACACCGCAGCGTAAATCTGTGCTTGGGAAGAGTAATGGTTGTAAAGAGTTTGGTAGCTAATAGCTGCTTCGTCGGCAATTTGCCGGCTAGTGATCGCACCAACGCCCCCCTGCTTTTTGTCCCCTAACAAAGTTCGGGTTGCTTGGATAATGCGATCCTTAACTAAGATCTTATTTTGTTGCCGGGAGGGCATGTTTAGGGACTTACCGGCGGCTTACTTTCAACCATATTCAGTGCGACTTCATCGGGTATTTGCATAGACTTCTCATACACACCGGGTGGGTAGTTGGTCATATGCGGGCCAGTAGAGTCGTTGATTGCGGGCTGGCTAACGCTGCCTTGGTGGTCAGCATATGTGCTGGGTTTTTTATAACGGGCTAGCTCTTCCGCCGAAATTCCAGCTTGTTCTACTACTTCTGGATCAATCCACAATTCGTTATTGATGGGTTCTGCCGAGTAAGACAATTCCAAAGACAGATTTTCTAGTCCGGCAAAATACATGCTCACACACATACCGTGGTCTAGTGGTCCAAGTACAGGCACTCCCTTCGAACGCAGACGGTCGCGCATGGCCATCATTTCCTCATGGTCTTTCACCTTAAAGGCTAAATGCTGCATGGTGCCTGCAGCTGAATTCGCGCCGGGGTTGCCAGCATGTGTTGTACCTAATTGAGTAGGGATATTCGGTATGTCTGGATTAGATACAAAGGCCAGAGAGCTTTCATCGTTGAACCGCAAAAAGCCGTGCCAGGTATTTTCTACGCCGTGCATCCAATACAGGGCCTGCAACTGCATACCCAGTTTGTCGGTAAAGAATTCGATTTGGCCTTTCATATCTGCCGTACAGATGGCCAGGTGATGGAGACCTTCCACTTTATTTGGATTAGTTTGTCCGCTCATTTATTTTCTCCTGTCTTTGCTTTTTTGACGGCGCTGAGGGCGTCGTAGCCATATAATTTTTTCATTGTGCTGCCGCCTGCTCGTTTTGCGGCTCTATTGCGCGCCCAAGCTGCAATGCCTTTGAGGTGAAAAACTCTAGCATTACGTCGTGACAATTGCTGAATCATTGCGGTGCGTTCTTTGCGCAGTTTCTCGTACTGTAAAAAAGCTGCTGCTACATCTTGTTGTTGGTGTAGGCAACTGGCTATGACTGCCGCGTCCTCAATGGCCATGGCAGCGCCTTGAGCCATAAAAGGTAGAGTGGGGTGGCAGGCATCGCCCAGCAGCGTGGTTTTGCCAATGCTCCATTGGTTCATGGGCGGGCGGTCAAATAGCCCCCATTTGTATAGTTTTGTCTCATCTAGATTTTTTAACAGTGTGGTTATGGTCGGGTGCCAGTTGGCAAATTCGGCCGCTAGATCTGCAAAGTGTCCTTTGATGCTCCAAGATTCCTCCTGCCATGTCTTGGATTCAACTACGCAAACACAGTTAACCATGGCGCCGCCCTGTACATAGTAGTGAACAAAGTGTTTGCCCGGTCCCCACCAAGCTGTAGCGGCAGGTTGAATGAGGTTTTTGGGCAGGCTATTTGTCGGCACCAAGGCGCGCCAAGCGACATTGCCGGTAAAGGTTGGAGATTGCTTGCCAAAGAGGTTTTCTCTGACTTTGGAATGAATGCCGTCTGCGCCAATCAGTCCGCGGCCAATAAACGTCTCTCCATTGACTACAACCCTCACGCCAGCATCGGTTTCTTCGCTAGATTCTATGCGGCTGTTTAACTTTAGCTGGATCAGCGGTTGGGCCTTAGCTGCGCCAACCAACATATTTAGTAAGTCACTTCTATGGATGTGATAGTAGGGCGCGCCAAATATTTCCTCGGCGGATTTACCCAAACTGCTCTCTGAAATTATTTTGCCACTACGCCAATGTCTAAACAGGGCGTACTGAGGTAGAAAACCTTGTTCTGCTAGTTCTTGGGTTAGGCCTAGGGCGCATAGTACCCGCGAGCAGTTTGGGCTCAACTGGATGCCGGCGCCAACATCGGTGAATTCTGTGGCTTGTTCGAACAAAATCACAGGAATCTGTCGCAGCGCGAGAGCAAGGGCAGTTGTCACACCGCCAATGCCGCCGCCGGCTATGAGTATCGGATTATGTGCCAATGCTAGACGCCTTGTGCGACAAAAGTATTGCCTTGGTTGATTTGCGGATCAACTTTCTGCTGTGCGTTTGCTGGCGCATTTCCCTACACCTCAATGGGTTCTGCGCTGACATTCGCTGCAATTGCATTGGCTTTTTTTGCTGCAACCAACTCGGGCACAATTTGATCTAACTCGCTCATGCTCCAAACGCCAGTTTTCTTGTGAAATTGTTTGATGATTTTTGGCTGCTGCATAATAGACACCCCACCGCGACCTGTGTGGAATATTTCTCCAGTAATACCTGCGGCTTCTTCGCCTGCGATCCAAGCACAAATAGGTGCAATATGTTGGGGACCACCAGACTCCATGTCATCCTCTTCTACTTTTTCGCCGCGATTTTCACGCAGTGGAATGGTCATGCGAGTTAACGCTCCAGGGGAGATGGTGTTACTGGTGCAGCCATACTTGGCAAGCTCTAGTGCCATGACTCTAGAAAATCCGGCGATGCCTGCCTTTGCCGCAGCATAATTCGCTTGGCCGAAGTTGCCAAAGAGTCCGGATACACTAGAAAAATTGATAATTCTGCAACCGGTGCGATTTTCTGCGCGGATATAATTCGCAAACGGTCGTGTGCAGCAATAATGACCTTTTAAATGCACTGCAATGACTGCGTCCCAATCCGCCTCGCTCATTTTAAATATGGTTCTATCACGCAAAATGCCTGCGTTGTTGACCAATATGTCCATACCGCCAAAGTTGTCTAAAGCGCACTGTGTTAGGGCTTCGCCGCCGGCAACGTCGGCGACAGAATCTGTATTTGATGCCGCTTCGCCCCCCGCAGCGCGGATTTCTGCCACCACATCGTCGGCGATCATGGCGGTGCCTGTACCATCGGTATTGCCGCCTAAATCGTTGACAACAATCTTGGCGCCTTGGGCGGCCATAAGTAATGCGATCTCGCGCCCAATCCCTCTACCCGCGCCTGTGACTACGGCAACTTTTCCCTCTAATCGACTCATCTTCTTCTCCTTGGCCTGTTCAGGCCTCGCTTGATGTGCATTTGCTCTTTGATATGAGCATAACAATTGAGTTCCCACTCCACCTAGGATAGTAATACAGGCTTTGAAGTAAGAACAAACCACTCATGTCAAATAATCAGCACGATCTAAGCACCCACCATGATCAATATGGCATTGCGACTGCCGCCATGGTGAACGAAACATTTGTTCAGGATGTACAACGAGGGGTGTTGCTTATGCGTCACTCAGCCAGAGAGTTTCGTCGTGACATACACGATCTGGAAAACCCGCTGACAGACCATGGGCGTGGTTTGGCAAAAAAGCTGGGCGAAAATTTGTCCGCTGGCATAAGTTGCCGAGCTTATGCCAGCCCACCACATCGTTGCATAGAGACAGCGGAGTTTGTTCTCGCAGGTGTGAATGACGGTAGACAAGACCAAGGTTTGGAAATGCTCGCCGCAACCAAAGTTAGGCCATTAGAGGCTTTGGGCGTGTTTTATGCGTTGGATCAAATTCGTATGTGGAAGGGTTTGCGATCAGCCGGCGGCTTGGCGAATTATATTCAAACTTGGTTTGATGGCGAGATAGCTCCAGATGTCATGATGCGCCCCCGCCAAGCTGTGGCGATGGTTCTTGAAGTGATGCTGGGTAAGCTAGATGCCACACCCTTAGAGCAGGCAGATGTTGGAAAAAAACAACTAGATTTATGTGTGACCCACGACATGACCGTTTATACCGTCCGTCACGGCGCAGGTTTAGAGTCGTTAGCGGATGCGCCGGTGGATTTTCTAGATGGCTTATTACTTTATCGCGACAGTGGCGTGTTGATGCTGAAAAGTCATTACGGCAATAGCGTGGAAGTGACCAAGCAAATGCTTCGCGGTTGAGACTGGTTGCGGTAACGGCTAGTGGAGCAGGAGGCTACCTCAAGTAGGTAGCCCACTTGACCGACAATTAGCCGGCCATTTCTTCTAACTCCATCCAACGCTCTGTCGCCGTATCTAGAGTGGCTTGAGTTTCGGCAACTTCTTTCAATAAGGGTTCTGTCTCACTAAAGGGCTTGTCGTAAAAGCTCGGGTCGGCCATGGTCGTCTGTAAGGTAGCCAGCTTTTGCTCTAGCTCTTCTATTTTCTTTGGCAGTTGATCTAACTCGCGCTGTAGTTTGTAGCTGAGTTTCACTTTGCTTTTTGGCTCGCTAACTGTGCTTGAGGCATCTGCGGTAGCCGCTGCATCTGCTGGCAGGTCGGGTAAGTCCGGTGTGTCGTTGATGTTCAGAGATTTGCCACGTGCAGCCCAATCACTGTACCCACCCTGGTATTCCACTACATTGCCATCACCTTCAAAGACCAAAGTACTGGTCACTACGTTGTCCATAAAGTCGCGGTCGTGGCTGACAATGATGAGCGTGCCATCGTACTCCACCAGTTTTTCCTCTAAAACTTCCAACATTTCGATATCGAGGTCGTTTGTAGGTTCGTCCAAAACCAAGAAGTTGTTCGACTGCGTGAACAGTTTCGCCAACAGAACCCTATTGCATTCGCCACCAGATAAAC
Organism: uncultured Pseudomonadales bacterium; assembly: GCA_905182095.1. Lineage (GTDB taxonomy): Bacteria > Pseudomonadota > Gammaproteobacteria > Pseudomonadales > Azotimanducaceae > UBA4421. The sequence goes on from CAJJAQ010000030.1 coordinate 22,782, forward strand.
GACTGACTGGCGTCATAGCTCGGGCAGGAGTAAAGAGGAAATTTTTCAAGTAACCGACTACGTGTCGATCTACACCATTGATGGTGATGTTGTCTTTGCCTTCGCCTACATTCCAAGCAACGCTTTTGTCCCACTCAAGTTCTTGTCGAACTTGGTCGAAGTAGCCAACAGTCAGGTTAGTGCCAACTTTTGAACTGCCGCTATCTGGGTCAAGTTGCCCCAAAAGTATTTTCAGCAGCGTTGATTTACCCACGCCGTTGTTGCCAATAATGCCAATTCTATCGCCGCGCATGACGCGTAAGTTGAAATTCTGCAGCAGTTCATTACCGCCGTAGCCATGGGTGACATTTTTCGCTTCAATGACTTTCTTGCCAGAGCCATCGGCGTTGGAAATTTCGATCTTAGCTTTGCCCTGCTGATTGAGGCGCTGGCCGCGTTCTCGACGCATAGACTCTAGTGCGCGGACTCTTCCTTCGTTGCGGGTTCGACGGGCCTTGATGCCTTGTCTAATCCAGGTTTCTTCTTGGGCCAAGCGCTTGTCGAATAACGCGTTGCGGGTTTCTTCTTCTTCGTTGGCTTGCTCTTTGAGCTGTAAGTAGTTGGTGTAATCACCCGGCCATGAAATGATTTGGCCGCGATCAATTTCGACAATTCTGGTGGCTAGGCGCTGTAAAAATGCGCGGTCGTGAGTAATGAAAATAACACTGCCCTGATAGCCTCGGACCTCGTGTTCGAGCCACTCGATGGTAGATATATCCAAGTGGTTGGTGGGTTCGTCCAAAAGCAGTAAATCGGGTTTGCACACTAGCGCTCGTGCCAGCGCCACTCGGCGCCGCCAGCCACCCGAGAGTTCCGACATGTAGGAATCTCTGGGCAAGCCAAGTTGGGTAATAATGGCATCTACTTGTTGTTCCGGCTGCCAGCCGCCCAGCGTGTCAATCCGCGATTGCATGACCTCCATTTCTTCGAGGTCTCTAGTCGTCACCGCAGTGGCGCTAACTTCGCTAAAGCGTTCTATCAGCTCAATGAGTTCACCAAGTCCTTGTTGAACCACCTCTAAGACAGTCAAATTTTCCGCAGCGGGCAACTGTTGCTCTAAGACGCTTACGGTCAAATTATCTCTGCGGTGCATAACACCGGTGTCCGGTGGCACTTCGCCGAGAATTATTTTCAACAATGTTGATTTGCCCGCGCCGTTGCGACCAATTAGGCACACGCGTTCGCCCGGCTCAATGGAAAAATTGGCATCGGTCAATAATGGGTAGTCACCAAAATGGATGTTTAGGTTGTCACAGCGAAGTAGCGTCATATTTGTTGGGTCATTTTTTTTGGGCTTTTTTTGGGTACGGGCCGATTTAACAGCGCGGCAGTATATCTGTGGAAGCTTGGGATAACTGTAAAAACTTACGCTTAGAGCAAGTTTTGTGGGCCCAAGCGTCTGGGCTGCCACATTGCAGGTTCGCAGTGCACTTTAGCCCAAGGCTTTTTTTAGCGTAGAGGAGCAATTTTCGGGTATTACGTTTTCAATCACTACTTTATTGCAGCCTTGAAAGGCAGAAAATTTCTCTAGAGCTTTGGCTAAGGCTCGGCAGACTTGTGCCTGCATCTTTGCCTCTGTCTCAATGAATGCCGCATTCACGCGTAAGGTTTGCTCGGCGCGTAGGGCTTTGCAGTCGATACGGCCGACCATTTGATTTTTGAATAACAGGGGCAGTGAGAAATACCCATAACGACGTTTTGCCGCCGGCACATAGCACTCTATAAGGTAGTCGAAATCGAAAATGTCGGTTAGTCGTTTGCGTTGGATGACTAGATTGTCGAAGGGTGAAAGGATCCTCAAGTTCGCATCTGCCTTGGGCAAGGGTCTATCCATAAAGTCTGCTGGGGCCAGGTATGTTTCGCCATTGGGCAGGGTCATTTCTACAAGTTCACGGCAGCCAAGTCTGGCCGCTAGCAAAGACTTAATTTCCGCTCTTAAGTGCACATCGCGCCGACCATAGGCGATGCTTTTGGCATGCACAATGCCATGACAGGTAAACTGCTCGTCGACTAAATGCTTTGCCCATTCTTTGGCCGTGGGCACTTTAAGGTTCAAACCTTTAGGTAGAACTCGCTCGGTTAAGTCATAAGTTTTTTGGAAGTTTTTGCGCGAAGAAATCATTAAATCGCCTTCTAAGTACAATACTTCAATGGCCTGTTTGGCCGGCTTCCAATCCCACCAGCCGGTCTTATTGATGCGTGTATCTTCAAAGTCTTTGGAACCAAGTGGCCCCTCGGCCTCTATACGTTTGAGAATGTTGCCCATGAGCTTTCGGTCTTTGCTGCGTCGTTTACGCAGTAGTCCATCCCTTACGGATTGTTTATCCGGTAGGGAATAGCGAAAATCTTGCATGGGTAAGTAGGAGGCCGCGTGGGCCCAATACTCATAAATTTTGCCGCTCTCTAACAGCTCGTTGCTCATATCTGGAGTGAAGCCGGGTACTCGCGAGGACCAAGTGTGATTATGAGCGCGCTCGATGACGCTGATGCTGTCTAATTGGATGTAACCTAAGTGTTCGATGGCTGCCACTGCGCCTTGGCGAGATTTGCCGAAGGGTTGGTTCTGGATAAGGCCTTGAGCGTCTAGGACTAAACGGCGTATTTTTTTAATATCTGTGGCGCTGTTTATTTCAATCATATTGGTAGCGGCCTTTAAGGTGCTCAGAAGTGATGCAATAGTTATGGACTTTATCTAACGAAATTGTCAACGGCTACCGTACGGCTTGTTTAGCCGATTAACGGTAGTGGATAGCGACTACTGCTCATGGTTGGGGTTTTTAACTAGACGCATATCTTGCCGCAGGGTCTGGGTTTAGTCACAATTAGGGCTTCGTAGGTCTTCTCAATACTGTCTAAATTTTGGGGTTACAAGATGCAGTCTTTCTTAACACGTTTGCTTGGTGTGCTCAGTTTTTTTGCCATCATAATTTCTCCAGTTGCTCAAGCAGTTGCGCCTAAAGCTATGATTGCTGATGCCGGTATGGTGGCTTCACGATCTGCTTGGGCCTCTCAAGTGGGTGCGCAGATACTCGACCAAGGCGGTAACGCAGTGGATGCTGCGGTAGCTGTTGGTTTTGCCCTGGCAGTAACCTATCCCTCGGCGGGTAATTTGGCCGGTGGTGGCTTTATGGTCATCCACCTCAACGATGGCACAGTGATGACTAATGATCACCGTGAGAAAGCACCCGCTGCGTCAACGAAAGACATGTTCTTAGACGCAAAAGGTAGCGTTGTTAAAGGGTTGTCGACTAAATCTCATCTTGCTGTAGGCGTACCTGGCAGTGTGGCAGGGTTGCTCAGCGTGTTAGAAAAATACGGCACCATGGATCGCGCCCAAGTCATTCAGCCGGCCATTGATCTTGCCGCCAACGGTATTTTGCTAGATCGTGATTTGGTTACGGGGTTTGCGCGTCGGCAGGCAGATTTTGCGCCCTTTGCTGCCAGTCGAGCGGTATTTTCTAACAACGGTGAGTTGTACGAAATTGGCGATCTATGGATTCAAAGTGACCTCGCGCAAACTTTGATACGGATCAGAGATAAAGGTAGAGATGGGTTCTATAAGGGACGCACAGCTGACTTGCTTGTTGCTGAGATGAAATCAGGCAACGGCCTGATTAGCCACAAAGATCTAGAAAATTATCAACCCCGTTGGCGTGAAGCGATTCGTGGCACCTATAAAGGTTATGAAATTATTTCTATGCCACCGCCTTCTTCTGGCGGCATATTACTGGTGCAAATGCTGAATATGTTGGAAGACTATGATTTAGGCGCCATGGGTTACGGTAGTTCTGAGGCCATCCACCTTATGATCGAGGCTGAGCGCAGGGCTTATGCTGATCGTGCTGAGCACTTGGGCGATTCCGACTTTTACCCAGTACCTGTTGCGCAATTGACTACCAAAGCTTACGCCAAAGAACGGTTTGCCGACTTTAACCCATCTAAAGCAAGCCTTAGTGAAAACATTGAGTCAGGTAAGGTGCCTTACGAAAGTTTGGAAACTACCCACGCGTCAGTCATGGATGCCATGGGTAATGCGGTTTCCTATACCACTACGCTGAATTTGTCTTACGGTACCAAAATTGTCGCAGCTGGAACCGGCATGCTACTGAATAATGAGATGGATGACTTCTCTGCCAAAGAAAATGAACCTAACTTTTATGGTTTGATTGGTCGCCAAGCCAATGCCATTGAGCCGGGCAAGCGCATGCTCAGTTCTATGACACCCACTATTGTGGTTAAAGGCGGTAAGCCTCTATTGGTCACCGGTTCTCCCGGTGGCAGCACAATTATTACCACCACACTGCAAATTATTCTGAATGTACTGGACCACAAAATGTCGTTATCAGACGCCGTGTCTAGTCCACGCTTTCATCATCAATGGTTACCTACTCAAGTTATTTATGAACCCCAAGCATTTTCTGCTGATACTCGCCGCGCTCTTGAAAGCAGAGGCCATAACGAGTTGATGCTAATTCCCGGTACTTATCAAATTGGAGATGGTAATTCTGTTATGCGGAGTGAGAAGGGTATTGAAGGTATGGCCGACCCGCGTAATGCAGGTACGGCGGTAGGCTCGTCGGGCGCGGTAAAATCAGCGGCTGTTGCTAAATAGGCCAAACCTAAACTAAATCGAGATCTAGATGAGTTCCATTCGAGATTCAGCGCGAACAATTATATTTGAGGCAGATACCCCAGCGGGAAGATTTTTCGATGTCGCCCTAATTTTGGTGATTTTGCTCAGCGTTATAGTCGTCATGTTAGATTCGGTCGCGGATCTAAATAGCCGTTACGGCGAAATTTTGTATGCCCTTGAATGGTGTTTTACCATTGTCTTTATTATTGAATATGCTTTCCGTCTTTGGTGTATAGAAAAACCTTGGGCTTATGCTCGGAGTTTTTATGGCATTGTCGATTTGTTCGGTATTGTGCCGACTTTATTAAGCCTGTGGCTTGTCGGCGCGCAGTACTTCTTGGTGGTTCGCGTGCTGAGAGTGCTCAGAGTGTTTCGCGTACTGAAGATGGCGCGTTATGTAGGCGAGGCTGAGTTAATTGCGCAGGCGCTAACGGCCAGTCGGCGTAAGATTACCGTTTTTATAGGCTGTGCCTTGGCATTGATGGTGGTCTTTGGCTCTTTTATGTATTTGGTAGAAGGTCATATCAACCCTGGATTTGCGAGTATTCCGCACAGTATTTACTGGGCTGTAGCCACGATGACCACTGTGGGCTATGGCGATATCGTGCCAGTGACCGGTCTGGGTCAGGCCGTGGCCAGTTTCATTATGATAATAGGCTACGGCATTATTGCTGTGCCTACCGGCATTGTTACCTTGGAACTTAATGAGGCGAATAGACGGCAGGCGAATACCAAAACCTGCGCTGATTGTTCAGCAGAAGGCCATTCTCGAGAAGCCAGCTATTGCTGGCGTTGTGGTGCCAATCTCTATCGGCGCAAATCTGCGGAGGATGAAGGTGATCCGATGACCAGCATAGACTGATCTGTTTTCTTGACCTTTTTCTTGACCTTTTGCTTTTCCGTTTTGGGTACGCTACTCGTCTCTCTTCGTCTAACTGATATTTTAACTTTCAGCTTTAACTTTCTGCTTAAACTCAGAGCTTCTAGCGTTTCTCAAGTTTGATTTTCAACTAGGCCAGCCGAAAAAATATGCGCATCAATTCGATGGGTGACGGTGAAATCACCACTAGTCATCGCCTCTAACATTTCCTTATGGGCTGCATCGAATGCGGTAATCTCAGCCTCGTTCATTGACGCACCTACGCCTCGCGATGCTCGGATGCGCCCACGCCAACCCTCGCGCGTGAACGGTGTTTCCACATCGTAGTAAAAATAGCCGCTGTAGTGGAACAATGGATGCATGCCGGGATAGTTGGGGTAAGTGCGGCCATTGTAGCTGTGGGCCTGCCAGTTTGGGTTGTGGCGTAAAATCAGTTGTTCGCTGGCTTTGGCGATATCGCTGACTAAGGGTAGCCAAGAAAAATGTGAGACCACTAATTGTCCGCCAGGTTTGAGCATTTTCAAGATGGCAGGCAAGGCCTTGTCTAAATCGAAATACAAAAAGCATTGGTGTGCTGTAATTACGTTAAAGCTGTTTTCCGTGAAGTCGGTAGTTTCAGTGGAAGCAGTTGCAAAGGTGATAGGCAAATTTTCTTCAGCGGCTAAGGTCTGTGCCATTTTTATCTGAGTGTCCGAAATATCTGTTGCCCATACTTCACAGCCTTGGCGCGCCATTTGTCGCGCAATCACGCCGGTGCCTGTACCTAGATCGAGGACTTTTTGTCTGGGCAGGCCAATTTCTAATGAAGCCAGCTTTTGGTAAAAGCTCAGTGGTGGGCCATCTCGGTGCTCGGCGTAGTCTCTTGAGGTTTTGCCCCAATCGACACCGATACCGCCGTCTACTTCAGCGTTGCCCTTGTTTCGCGGAGTTTTTTGATCTTCCGGCATATCAAACATGGCGATTCCTCTGTGCGCGTTTGGGGTACTGAGGTCTGACTGAGATTTGTAGGGTTCGCCAATCAGTCCTCTGGTAGCTCTTGCTCATAGCCCTCTGTTTTGCCAACTTTTGGGATTAACTGGGCGGGTCTAATGGTTTGATCCTGAGATCCCCCACGGCTTGTGTCCTACTATTGTTGATGCGCGGGGCGAGGTGGCTGATACGCGGTAACAAATGGCACTGGATATCGCCGAGTAAGAGCGGATTGTTGGCTTATTGGCCGTTGCGCCTTCTGGGCAAGCTAAGTCTGTAAAAATTGCTTCAATTCGCGTATAATTTGCGCCGCTTTGGACCATCTTAGAGTCCGCAAATTTTTTCAGCATCTTATTCAAGATTTTGTGCAATAGAGGAGTAATCATACTGTGCTTGAAGCCTATCGTGCCCACGTCAGTGAGCGAGCCGAACAGGGTGTTCCACCCAAACCCTTAGACCCAGTAATGACCGCAGATTTGGTTGAATTGCTGAAGTCCCCCCCAGCTGGCGAGGAAGAATTTCTTCTCGATTTGATCGCAAATCGTATACCACCCGGCGTTGATGAAGCAGCTTATGTAAAAGCCGGATTTCTCAGCGCCATAGTCTTGGGCGAAGCTTCTTCACCAATCATTGATGCAGAAGCCGCGGTTGCGCTTTTGGGCAATATGCACGGCGGTTATAACGTCGCCACATTGGTCGGCTTATTAGATAACCCAGCGCTTTCGGCGCAGGCCGCAGAGCAGTTGAAGACAACCATTTTGGTTTTTGATGCCTTCCACGATGTGGCTGCTAAAGCCGATGCTGGTAATGCGGACGCTAAAGGCGTAATGCAAAGTTGGGCAGATGCCGAGTGGTTTACCAACAACGATGCAGTGCCTGAAAGTATTAAGGCGATAGTTTTTAAAGTCACCGGAGAAACAAATACCGATGATTTGTCACCTGCTCAAGATGCATGGTCTCGTCCAGATATTCCGCTGCACGCACGTGCAATGTTCAAAATGACTCGGGATGGTTTAACCCCCGAAGATCACGGCAATATCGGCCCAATGAAGCAAATCGAAGAGATGAGCAATCATGAACTCCCAGTTGCCTTTGTTGGCGACGTTATGGGTACAGGTTCATCTAGAAAGTCGGCTACTAACTCTGTGCTTTGGTACTTTGGTGAAGACATGCCCGGTGTGCCAAACAAGCGCTCTGGCGGTATTTGCATCGGTGGCAATGTGGCTCCAATTTTCTTCAACACCATGGAAGATGCTGGCGCGTTAGTTTTTGAGGCCCCGGTGGACAAGCTTGGTTTTGGTGACATCATTGAGATTCGTCCATACGACGGCAAAATCTTAAGCGAATCTGGCGAAGTTTTATCTGAATTTGAACATAAGTCAGAAGTGATCCTTGATGAAGTACGCGCTGATGGCCGTATCAATCTGATTATTGGCCGTGGTTTAACCCAGCGTACTCGCGAGCACATGGGTCTGGCGCCTTCGGATGTTTTCCGTCGCCCAGAAGATGTTGCTCCTTCAACCAAGGGCTATACGTTAGCTCAGAAGATGGTGGGTAAAGCTTGTGGTGTGGACGGCGTGCGCGCCGGTACCTATTGCGAGCCAAAGATGACTACTGTGGGCTCTCAGGACACAACAGGTCCTATGACTCGCGACGAACTGAAAGACTTAGCTTGCCTAGGCTTTTCAACTGACTTAGTAATGCAGTCTTTTTGTCATACGGCGGCATATCCCAAGCCTGTAGACATTGATACCCAGCACAGCCTGCCAGATTTTATTATGAATCGTGGTGGCGTATCGCTGCGTCCTGGTGACGGCATTATTCACAGTTGGTTAAACCGCATGTTGCTGCCCGATACCGTAGGTACTGGCGGTGATTCGCATACTCGCTTTCCAATGGGTATTTCTTTCCCTGGTGGTTCAGGCCTAGTGGCGTTTGCCGCAGCCACAGGGGTTATGCCGTTAGATATGCCAGAATCTGTTTTGGTACGTTTTAAAGGTGAAATGCAGCCAGGTATTACTTTACGTGATCTGGTGCATGCCATTCCTTACTACGGCATCAAGGAAGGTTTGTTAACGGTAGAGAAGAAGAATAAGAAGAACTTCTTCTCAGGTCGTATTTTAGAAATTGAAGGCATCGACTCTCTAACTGTTGAGCAAGCTTTCGAGCTTTCGGATGCCTCCGCTGAACGATCTGCTGCGGGTTGTACCATTAAGTTGGGTGAAGACTCTGTTGCCGAGTACTTGCGCTCTAACGCAACCTTGTTGCGCTGGATGATTGCTGAAGGCTACGGTGATGTACGCACCCTTGAGCGTCGTGTCCTGAAAATGGAAGAGTGGCTTGCCAATCCTACGTTGATGAGCGCCGATGCTGATGCTGAATACGCAGCAGTTATTGAAATTGATTTGGCTGATATTAAAGAGCCCATCGTTTGCTGTCCAAACGATCCAGATGATGCTCGGTTGTTATCAGACGTTGCCGGCGACCCAGTAGATGAGATCTTCATTGGTTCGTGTATGACCAATATCGGTCACTTCCGCGCAGCGGGTAAGTTGCTTGATGAAGCAGAGTCGGTTAATTCACGTTTTTGGATTTGCCCACCTACGCGTATGGACGCCCATACATTAATGGAAGAAGGCTACTACAACATATATGGCCGGGTTGGCGCGCGAACGGAAATGCCCGGTTGCTCATTGTGCATGGGTAACCAAGCACGCGTGTTAGCTGGCGCAACTGTGATTTCTACCTCAACTCGAAACTTCCCAAATCGTCTAGGCGATGGCGCGAATGTTTATTTGGCATCTGCTGAATTAGCATCTGTTGGCGGTATTTTGGGTCGTCTGCCAACTCCTGCTGAGTATATGGAGTACGCGACAAAGATCGATTCTATGTCTGCGGAGGTTTATAGATATATGAACTTCGATCAGATTGAGTCGTTCCACAATGCTGCTGAAAAAGGCAAGTTGATTGCTGCTCAGCAAATTATTGAAGTGTCTTAAGACCCTCAGCAAATAGCACTATCTGTTACCACACTGTTTGATTAATCATTCAGTGTGGTGATTGCCCTCAAATCGCTTCACTTGCCTATTCTACTCTTCGCTAGTTTGTCCCCCATAATTTGCCCTGAACCCACCAATCTCCTGTAGCAGGCCTTTTGTGAGGTGTGGTTAAGAATTTTACAACCTTATAGATGGATCATTTTCTTATGTTGCAATCCACCAAAGTTGAGCTGCCTCAGAGTGTTATTTTTGATATGGACGGGACACTCTTAGATACCGAGGTCCTAGCGCGTAAGGCGTTTTCTGCGGCAATTGTGGCATGCGGATTCCACTACGACGCAAACATTTATGATCGATGCCTAGGTACCACCCATGACGCCACGCAAAAGGTCCTTGAGGCAGCTTATGGCGCAATGTTCGATACTAGTGAGTTGCACGTACACTGGACAAATCACTTTGTTGAGCTGGCTAAAGAAAACCCGATCAAAATTAAGCCTGGCATATTGCAAGTGCTGCAAGCATTGCATGCCAAAGGCGTGCCCATGGCAGTAGCCACTTCAAACAAACGCGATGTTTGCGAGGATGCTTTAGCCAAGGCTGGTATAGCAGGTTATTTTCAGCACTATGTCTGTGCCGGCGAGTCCGCTAACTCAAAGCCAGCGGCTGACCCGTATCTCGCCGCCGCCGCTTTACTTAACGCAGACCCTAAGAAATCTTGGGGCGTGGAAGATTCGGATGTAGGCACACTGGCAGCAGTACGTGCTGGTTTAAGAGTTTTTCAGATACCAGACGAGCTGCCACCAAGCGCTGCAACTCGCGAGCTGGGCCATGAAATTATTGCCAGTGCGGAAGAACTATTGGCGTTGATTTAGCAGCAGGTTTCGAGTTTTTGCTTAAGCGCTCTAGCTCTGCTGGAGATGCTTTAGAATTCGCCATAGTCAGAAAATGTCGGCTTGAATATTGGTGCTAAGCTAGTGAAGAGGTCTGTGGGTTAGGTTTTGAATAAGCAAAAAAAACCGGGCTTAAGCCCGGTTTTAGCAAAAATTTTAGGGCAGCCTCAAGATTGAGACTAGGCCAAAAATGTTAGTCAGCGCTTAAGCCTACAAGCTGAGAAGCAGTAAGTTCTAGAGCGCTTGCCACGCGGTTGAAGAACGCAACCTCATGGTCGCTGACTCGACCATCCGCATGAATAACAGTTTCCAATGCACGTATTGTTTCAATGCGCGCGGTGGTGGTGAGTTTGCGTGAGCACTTATTCAGATATCGCTCTAGTGGCGCAGCTTCATAAATTTTTGAGTGTGCTGCCACGCGAACGTTAGCGCTGGTGAATTTTTTACCGGTATATTTAAGTAATACTTCTTTAACCTTGTCCACTTCAACATCTTTGATGTTTGTGTCTGAGGCCGTTGCACGAGCAAGTGTCATTAACATGACTTCTTGGGCTAGGATCTTTTGCTCAGGCTTGGTTAGCGCTTTGCCACCGAATAGTTTTTTGACGCCGGATAGTTTAACGATGCTCATTAACAAGTTCTCAATAGCTAAATTCGGGCGCCAGTATAACCGAAACTGCCCCAGTATCACCGTATTATGATGTCACCATTTACGCTGTTTTTTGCAACGTCGGTCTGTTTCGCGACTGAATTTACCGCAAGAGTTTGCATAACTAACTAGGGTGAGGGACCGGCCTAGATCATGTAATCTTCTTGGCCGTAGGGCATTTGTTTATGCATGGTTTGATAAGTAGGTGATTTAGTCGAGCTATGCGGGTACTACTACTCTCCAGGTCAATTGACCGAACAGAAAATAGAATTAGGAACGTCATGATCAGTAGCCACAGACCTATAAAGAGCAAATTCGCATACTTGTTAGTATGCATCTTGTTTACGTCGCTAGTTCCGCTGTCTAGTTATGCCGAATATCAAGGGCCGAGGAATTTTTTTGGTGATCCAGATCTGCAGGGCACTTGGACTAATGCCACGTTGACGGCGCTGCAAAGACCGGATGAATTTGACAGTCTAGTTGTCTCTGAGGCAAGCGAGCGAGCGGTAACGCAAACTCGTGAAGACCTGTATGAGGATATCGATAACCCAGACAAAGCCGGGGGTAAGCTCGACAGCGGTGGTGATGTGGGCGGGTACAATACCTTTTGGTTTGATGAGGGTGACCGCATGGCTAGGGTGGACGGAGAAATTCGCTCGTCCCTTATTGTCTATCCTGAAGATGGCAAAATTCCTTATCGCCCGGCGGCCTATTGGTCTATGGCGAAAAAATTCAGTCAAATGATGTTTCGTTATGACGGTCCAGAGTTACGCCCATTAGGTGAACGCTGTATCGTTGGCTTTGGTTCCACTGGCGGCCCGCCAATGTTGCCAGTGCTTTACAACAATAACTATCAGATAGTACAAAACCAAGACACAGTGATGATTTTGATTGAGATGAATCACGACGCGCGCGCGGTACGCATGAACAGCCAGCACCCACCAGCGCACGTAAAAAAATGGCTGGGCGATTCTATTGGTTGGTGGGAAGGCGATACTTTGGTAGTTGAAACCACTAACTTCCACCCGGGTCAAAGTGCTCGGGCGGGTATTCGTAATCAATTGATCAGCTCGGATGCACTGAAAGTAACTGAGCGTTTTACCCGGGTTTCTGATCAAGGCATTAAGTACGAATTTGCAATGGACGACCCAGCGGTTTATTCCGAGGTTTGGCGCGCTGAGATACCTATGCGTAAAAGCACAGAGACTATTTATGAATATGCGTGCCATGAGGGAAACTATGCCATGCCCGGTATTTTGGCTGGCGCCAGGTTGGCCGAGCAAGAGGGCAGGGCTGGGGGCTTTATGCAGACCCTTGCAACTTGGATTGGCGATTATTAGTTCTAATTTATTGCAATTTTTTGGCTTCTTTTAGCGCCGGGGTAATGTCAGGGTGACCGCTGCTGACAGCAATCCCTCGGTGAAGCGCTTGCTTGAATAAAATCATTTTGTCGTCTCAGGCGAGTTAACCTCGAGCTAAAGGATTGTTGTTACGCATGGATTTTTCGCTACTATACTTTTTTATTCCTGTCTTCTTTGTTGTCTCCATAACGCCGGGCTTATGCATGACTTTGGCCTTAACCATGGGCATGAGTATTGGTCTGGGTAACACAATGAAGATGATGGTGGGCGAACTCGGTGGGGTGTTGCTAGTGGCCACTGTTGTTGTCGTGGGCGGTGGCGGCATTATTGCTGCTAACCCATTACTACTGGTGGTTTTTAAGTATGTTGGCGGCTTCTACCTAATTTATGTTGGACTGCAAATGATGCGCTCGCTGGGTTCCATGGCGGTTCGGCCTGATGGCTCCGCATCTTTTGAATTGGATTTTTTCAGCTTGGCTGGACAAGGCTTTATAACTGCGGTGGCGAACCCTAAAGGCTGGGCTTTTTTCCTCGCCATGACACCAGGGTTTATTAACTACGACATTGCTCTAGGTCCGCAAATGATGGCTTTGGTGAGCATTATTCTGATTATCGAATTTACCTCGCTAATGCTTTACGCCGCAGGCGGGCAGGTGCTGGGTAAGTTATTACTTAACAGCGATAACGTGCTGTTGCTTAATCGTGTAGCGGGGCTGTTAATGATTTGTGTCGGTATTTGGTTAGCAACTAGCTAAGGTGCACTAAGCCTGCCTAAGTTTAGGGGTTTCTGTTTATGATTTTTTGCTCGGTGCGCCGAACAAGACTGCCAGCTTAGCTTTGGCTTGTTCTTCTGCGCTTAAAGGCTGCTCTGT
>CAJJAQ010000031.1 GCA_905182095.1 uncultured Pseudomonadales bacterium
ATGAGGGGGTAAAAAAATAACTACAACTCGTTGCTAACGCTGCGAGTGAAAGAGCACTTGAAAACCAAGCCTTTATCCCCAACTATCCCACCTCGGTGCTGACTCTAAAAAAGGCATCTGATAAAGCTTCAAAAATGCAAATTCAGCAATCGTTCTCCAACTAGGTGAAACAAAGTAATGGCGGGTAAAGACAAGCAAGAAAGTATCTTCAAAATATTGTTCCTGAACCAAGGACAAGTTTATGAAGTCTATGCCCGCAACATTTATCAAAGCGACCTTTATGGTTTTGTTGAAGTGGAGGATTATTCCTTCGGCAATCGCTCTTCACTGCTTATAGATCCTAGCGAAGAAAGGCTGCGCACCGAGTTTGAGGGGGTGCAGAGATCTTTTATTCCAATGCATTCCATAGTGCGTATTGATGAAGTTGAGAAAGAAGGTGTGGCTAAAATCACCGATACTAAAGGTGGCACAGTGACGCCGTTTCCAATGCCACTGCCCTCAGACAAGTAATTTGCTAGGCACCTTAAACCCGAGCCAAACCACGTTCTGTCGAGGATGAATGCACGCGACACCAAATTTGGCTGTCCATTCGAACCGCAGGGCTGTGCCTGAATAGCTGAGTGGTATTACTAGGCTGAATGGTCTGGCTGTTTAGTCGATCTCGGACAACAGCGGGAAGGAGCTTAATACGCTTGGTGTACCCACGGGTTCTAGGCGCTCTAGCAGACTGGGTTTCAAATCCGCCAAAGTTGCTGCACCTGCTAGGGCCATAGTTATACGAATCTCTTGTTCCAAAATAGTTAACCCCCGGACAAGTGCATCTTTACCTCCAGCGGCCATACACAAGCCTTCGAAGCGGCCCATGCCGACAATATCTGCACCTAAACATAGGCCTTTAACCACATCGGCCCCACGCATAAATCCACCATCAACAATCACCGGCACCCGGCCCTGCACAGCTTCCACAACTTCGGGCAACGAATCAATACAAGCTCGAGAGTGATCCAACTGACGACCACCATGATTCGACACATAGACCACATCTACCCCGGCGTCGACACAACGCTTGGCGTCCTCAGCAACTACCACTCCTTTGACGATAAGGGGAATAGCGAACTTCTGCTTAATATGCGCCACAGTGTCCCAAGACATGCTGGCCTGATAATTGAAATCACCGGCAGGACTGGCTGTGCGGCCGGACATGGGCGTGTACTGCTTCAATATGTCGCGCTCTCGGCGGGAGTAAACTTGAGTATCAGCGGTTAAACAGAAGCCCGTGTAGCCCGCTTCAATAGAGCGCTGAATTTGCTCATCCATCCAGCCTTCATCGCCGGTCAAATAGAGTTGGTAAATACGCGGCCCTGGCACTTCACGGGCAACGGTCTCAAAATCAGGTGCGCAAGCAGAGCTCAAAATTTGCAGAGTGCCGAACTCATCGGCAGCCTGAGCTACAGCGGTGCCGCCGCCGGGGGAAAATGCCTGAACCGAGCCAATGGGCGGCAAAATAACCGGTATACGCATATCAGTGCCCAACAGCTGAGTGGCGGTTTGTACGTCGCTGACATCATTCAAAATTCGTGGCCGAAAGGCCCAAGATTCCACCGCCCCACGGTTACGTCTAAGGCTGGTCTCGGTATCCGCAGCGCCAACCAAATAATCCCAATCGCCCTGGCTCAAATTTTCTCGGGCTAGCTTTACCGCTTCGGTCAAACTACGAAACTTGGACATCTGTCTCTCCTAAAAATCTAATGTGCGTAACCCTCACAGGACAGGTTAAACTACCTCCTTTGCAAGCACCAAGGAACTTCCATGACGGGTATTGTCATCATCGGCGCAGGACATGCTGCCGGCCAAGCCGCAGCGAGTCTACGTCAAGCCAAATTCGAAGGCCCCATTACCATTATCGGCGACGAAGCTCATGTGCCCTATCAAAGGCCACCACTATCAAAACAATATCTGGCCGGTACTCAACCAGTCGATAAAGTCTATTTACGCGCGGAAAAATTTTATGCGGACAAAGATATACAGCTCATGTTGGACACCAGAGCAACGCAAATTGACCCCAGCACTAAGACCATTAACTTAGACAACGGCGAAACCATAGCGTACGAAAAGCTACTCATCAGCACCGGCTCGCGACCGCGCAAACTAAGTATTGAAGGCAGCGACCTATCTGGTATCCACTATCTACGCACAATGGATGATGTAGATGGTATACGCGCAGACGTTAAACCCGGCGCCAACTTAGTCATTGTAGGTGGCGGCTATATTGGCCTGGAAGTGGCAGCAGTTGGCATAGAACTGGGCATGAATGTCCATGTGCTAGAAATGGAAGAGCGTATTTTGCAGCGCGTAACCACACCGAAAATGTCAGCTTATTATCACAAACTCCACAGCGATCGCGGTGTCCATATACACACACAAACTGGTGTTACCGGTTTCTCCGGAAACGGCAGAGTAGAAAAAGTGTTATGCGGCGACGAAAGCTTTGCTGCGGACATTGTTATTGTCGGCATTGGCATTATCCCAAATATTGAGATCGCAGAAGAAGCGGGCATTCATTGTGACAATGGCATCGTAGTGGATGATCACTGTTGCACCTCGGATCCAGATATTTACGCTGCGGGCGATTGCACAAATCACCCTAACCCACTCATGAATAAGCGCCTGCGCTTAGAATCAGTGCCCAACGCAATGGATCAAGCCCGAGTGAGTACGGCAAACATGCTCGGCGATGACAAAGTCTACGCAGCCATTCCTTGGTTTTGGTCTGATCAGTACGAACTGAAACTACAGATGGTGGGGTTCTCAGCAGACGGCGACAGCCAAGTATTGCGCGGTGACATGGAAAAGCACCAGTTTGCAATATTCTATTTAAAGGATGGCAAAGTCGTTGCGGCAGACGCAGTAAATAGCCCGAAAGAATTTATGCTATGCAAACAAATGATCGGCAAGCCCGCAGATCCTGCCAAATTGGCAGACCCAGAAACTGACCTAAAGTCGCTGTTAGCGTAATCTATAAAAAAAGCGCCAACGCTAAAAAAAGGGGGCTGATTGACCCCCTTTTTATTCGCCCATTTTTAGCAACTTTATTGCCTAACTTAGAGCCCGAGCACCTGCTTAGCAATAATGTTGTGCTGAATTTCAGACGAGCCACCAGCAATAGTATAGCCTCGATGGTGGTAACGACCTGACGCCACATACTCCGCCCACACAGGCCCTACCGGCCCCTCTTCCAAATGACTAGAGTCTTTCGGCAATGCCAAATAATCCACCATGCGAAACAACAACTCATCCTGAGCCTGGACCAACTCGCTACCCTTAAGCTTCAACATACTTGGCTCCGCGCCAATTTGCGCGCCAGCATCTGCCTCTGTCAAAATTCGTAGACTGGTCATTTCCAGCGCCTGCAGACGAATCTCTAGCGCACTAATTTCGTCATGCACGTCGCCGGGCAAATCAATGCCACGCTCTGTCTGCGCGGCCAACACTTCACGCACATTGCCAAGAATGCGCTTATTTTCTGCAACTCTAGACACCAACATACGCTCATCACCGAGCAAACTTTTTGCCACAGTCCAACCGCGGTCTTCCTCGCCTAAGCGCTGACTCATAGGTACGCGTACTTCATCGAAAAACACCTGATTCCACAGGCGCTTGCCATTGAATGCATAAAGGGGCTCAACGCTGACGCCAGCAGAAGAAAGATCAAACAGCACAAAACTAATGCCCTTTTGTTGCTGCACATCGTGATTGGTGCGCACCAAGCAAAAGATCCAATCTGCCATTTCGGCGCCAGAGGTCCAAATTTTCGAACCAGTGACTAAGTAATCGTCGCCGTCTTTATCTGCGCGAGTACGCACACTGGCCAAATCAGAACCAGCCTCAGGTTCTGAATAGCCTTGGCAAAACCATAGCTGCGCATCACGGATTTTTGGCAACCAGTCGGCTTTTTGTTCGGCATTACCGTATTTGATAATGGCAGGACCCACCATATTGAAACCAAAACCAGACAATTGTGGCGCATGATAGGCACGACAGGCCACATCAAAAATATGCCGCTGAACAAGATTCCAACCGGTACCGCCATACTCCACGGGCCAATTGGGGGCTGCCCAACCACGAGCGTTTAGCACTTTGGTCCAATCGCCTAACTCCTGTTTCGAGACACTGGCGCCAAAACGGACTTTATCTGCTAATGACTTAGACAAATTCTCATGCAAAAATTTCTCAACTTCTACCTTGAACGCTTCTTGTTCCGGCGTTAAATCAAAACGCATACTCACTCTCCCAATTTTTTCTGCTAGGAATATTACCCTTAATCAGCGCTAAATCTATCACCTTCAATCAGACTCGACCGGTCAAAAATAGCCTTCACATAACCAAGACACGCAAAATGTATTCTATGAACGTAAAAGCGAAAAACTCCAACCAGTGTTAATCTTAAGCCATGCCAAACACCACAATAGAAATCAGTAAAGAATATTTACACTTTGCCGCCGCGCACTTCACCTTGTTCAGCGCCACCGAGCGGGAGAATTTACACGGGCACAACTTCCAGGTGACGTTAGATGCGGACGCGCCCATGCAGGATGATGGTCTGACTTTTGACTACAACATCTTGAAGAAAGCCGTAAAGCAATTGTGTGACGATTTGGACGAGCAAGTGCTCATGCCCACGCGCTCACCCTACTTAGAAATAGACGAACAAGACGACTACACCTATATCGTCTTTAACGGCGAGCGCATTCCGTTCCTGCAACGAGACCTAACCCTGTTACCTATTCGCAATATTACTGTCGAAGAACTTGCCCAGTACTTACTTGCAAAACTACTAGAACGAGAAGACATAAAAGCCCTAGCAATAGACCATATGCTATTGCGTTGCGCTTCCGGCGAAGGCCAATGGGCCAGCGCCAAGTGGAGTGCTACAGGGTAGCTTGCTACGAGGTAGCTGGCACTTACAACAGAACTGAGAGAACAAGCAGTTTTAGTCCATTTTTTGGTTCATCTGTTTTTATTTGTCCGATGGAAATGTTATGAAAAATTTAGTTATCACTGGCGCCAGCTCCGGCATTGGCCACGCCACCGCCGCCGCGTTCAATGCAGCCGGCTATAACGTCATCAATTTGTCTCGCAGACCTTGCCCAGAAGCGGGCGTCAGCAGCATCGCTTGTGACCTTTCTCAACCCAACTTTAGTCAAGAAATAGCAGCCCAACTCACAGAGCATTTGGGCGGTGTCGGAGAGACGGTACTGATTCATAACGCAGCAATACTTGCCAATGACAGCGTCAGCACAACTGACTCAGATGAGTTTCGACGGATACTGGAAATCAACTTGGTTGCGCCCAACAGTCTCAACCAACTACTCATTCCGCTTATGGCGAAAGGTTCGAGCATTCTTTACGTAGGCTCTACCTTGGGCGAAAAGGCGGTACCCAACAGCTTCAGCTACGTGACCTGCAAACATGCCAGCATAGGTATGATGCGCTCCACGTGCCAAGACCTCGCAGGCACTGGCATACATACCGCATGTATCAACCCCGGCTTTACTGATACAGAAATGCTACGCGCCCATGTACCCGCGGATGTCATGCCGCAAATAGCAGCAATGAGTGCATTTGAGCGTTTGATTCGACCAGAAGAAATTGCCGAAACACTATTGTTTGCAGCGCGAAGTCCGGTAATAAACGGCGCCACAATCAATGCAAATTTGGGTCAAGTAGAACGCTAATCGTGTTCTGCTCGATTAAACTTTTAAGAAAAGCTTTGCAGATAAGACTTCTGTGAAAAAGTTCTGCTGATGGGCGCTGTTCAATTCTCAATCAGTATGTAAACGCTTCCCCATACTCACCACATCATCGGTGGCGTAACCAATGGATTCGTAGAAGGCCAAAACCGCAGCATTTGAACTACGCACCTGTAGGTTGATTTTCGGACAGCCTAACTCAGCTAACAACTTTTCCGCTGCCGCCATCATTAAACGGCCATAAGACTTGCGACGATGGCCGGGGGCAACGGCCAAATAGTTGATCCAACCACGATGACCTTCATAACCTGCCATCGCACTGGCAACTACCTCGCCCTCAAACTTACCGACTAAAAACAGTTCAGGGTTAACAGCCAGTTTTCGTTCAATGTCTTTACGTGGATCGTTGGCAGCAATGCTTAGATCGCAGGCAAACCAAAGTGCGATCACTTGATCTAGATCCAATGCTTGGTAGGGTCTTATTTTCATAGCTCGACCATTTTGAGGTTAACGAGGTTTTGACTAACGGCTACTTCGACAAATGGCTACGTATTTCATGCAGACGGCAGCAAACAACGTAAAACCACAACAACCAAAGCTGTGTATCTACCGAGGGTAAATAGACCGCGTTATTAGCCCGACCGCCGCGTTAAGACAAACCCATAGTTCAGGTGATTATGAACTTCTTAGGTATCTGACGCTTCCTCGTTCGGTTTCAGCCCAAGGTACGGTCGTAGATAAGCCACTGCCAAATACAATGGCCCTGTATCTAATGCAGCAATCATTAGCTTAAAGACATAGCCCGAGGCGATGTAGACCATAAGTTGAGGCCATACGGGCAGCGCTGCATCAATGGGCAGTGCATTGGCGTAGAAGTGGGTAACCAAAATCACCGCGGTTGTATCAACAATTTGACTGACCATAGTGGAGGCGTTATTTCTCAGCCAAAGATGCTTGCCGTTGGTGACGCGCTTCCAAAAGTGAAACAATTTAACATCACAAAACTGCGCCGCTAAATAGGCAATCATTGATGCAGCGACAGCACCAAAGGCCAATTGGCGCACTTCAAAAAACACTGGCTCTCGCCCTGCTTCGTCCACCAATACTTGGCCAGTCACCGGGTCCATGCCACTGCCAGGCAAAATACCGCCAAGCCAGAGCAAAAAGATCACCCAAACATTCAGCAGCAAGCCTACCCAAACCATATCTTGGGCTTTCTTTTGGCCATACAGCTCACTGATTAAGTCGGTGCAGAGGAAGGTTATTGGGTATGGCAGCACGCCCACTGCAACAAACATAGGAATGTCGAGGCCAAACACATTGAAGGACAAATCTAAAAATCGGCTGATGCCAAGCACGTTGAGCAATGCCAACGTGCCTAGAAACACACCGGATAGAAGCAGAAAAACACGCTGTCTGCGCCGTTGATAATCTATCGAAGTATCTATCGATGTATTTATCGATGTGTTTATCGATGTATCACTCATGGCCCAGCCTATCTTTGCTATTTTGGTTTTTGCCGTCCGGCATAGGTTAGCACCCTACCGAGAGTTGACTAACCATTCTTGGTTAACACAGTTGTCCAGACGACCACCGCTCAGATATTTCACAATCAGTTCGCCGCCCTTATAACGCATGTCGTATACGCTTTCTGGGGTAAAGAATGCAGAGTGCGGTGTGATCAACAACCGATGATCTATCCACTCTTCATCAGCCGCCCAAGCTTTGATTAATGGGTGGTCTGGATTCGCTGGTTCTTCCGGTAATACATCTAGACCACAGGCCTGAATCTTATCTGCCTTCATGGCTTCATATAGACCGTCAAGGTCGATGATCGGCCCGCGCGCGGTATTGATTAGAATCAAACCCGGCTTGGAGTGAGACAACACCTCAAAATTAATGAGTTTCTCAGTGCTCGCGGACAGTGGCGCATGCAAACTCACCACATCGGACTGAGCAAACAGTTCTTCCAACGTATGCACCCGACGAATGCCAATAGATAATTCGGCGCCGTTTTCGCGGTTGGGGTCATACATAACCACGTCCATACCAAATGCTTTTGCGCGCAGCGCAGCAGCGGTACCAATGCGTCCTAAACCAACCACACCAAACACGCAGGCAGAAAGGCGCTTACCAAACGGATTCAGTGCAGGCCGCCACAGACCTTTAGGATCTTGCTTTAACTCGCGGGTGTGAAAGGTGATGCCTTTCATCAGCGACAACATTAACGCCATGGCATGGTCTGCTACTTCTTGAGTGCCGTAATCTGGCACGTTACAAACGGGAATACCCATTTCCGCCCAGACCTTACTGTCTATGTTGTCAAAACCAACTTTAGGCGTGGCAAAAATCCTGCACTTGGTCATTTTTGCGCGATATTCAGCGGGGATATCATTGACGCTGACCACAGCATCGCAATTAGCCCACTGCTCATCGGTGACATCGGTATAACGCTCAGAAAATTCTGCCGTATGCTCGCCGACACTAGATTCTTCAATAGCACGACCGTCAGGCCAGCGCATGGCTGGCCAAAGTATTCTAAAAGTCATATTCCCTCTCCCACAAAAAAATAATTCGATCTCAAGATGTTACTACAGACCATTCAGCGTTTCTGCCAGTAATGCCACACTGCCACGCAGCTCAACCTCATCGAGACCAGACACTCTAATGCGCGTCGCAATGAGGTGGGTCATACCCAAACGCTGTCTATACTCATCAACACGGTCTCGCACGTAGCTTGGCTCACCAATAATTGTCCAATCGTCCAAAGTCTCGCCTTCAGACAGCCTGCTGTTTTCGCTCTGTTGCAACATAAGTTGGCGCAGTTTTGCTGTCTGTTGCCCATCCTTGCTGACAAAGACAGTGCGCATTAGCGGCACCTCAACGGGTTTAGCCACGCCCTCTTCGTCTGCAGATAATCTATGTTGAGCGTAGTTTTGCTCTAAGGTAGCTAAGCTTTCCATAGGCGAGGACAAATAGGGCAAACCTAATCTGCCAGCCTGAGCCAGTGCCTTGGGACCAAAAGCCGCCACCCATATGGGCGGGTGCGGTTGTTGAATGGGTCGAGGGTGCACTTCAACTGCATTGTCTGGGTTGTCGTCCAAGGTGATAGGTTCGCCCATCCAGGCGCGCTGCATTAAGTCTAAGGTCCAAGCAAATATTTTACGCTTCTGCGCTACAGGCACATGGTGTGCCCGCAACATTTCCGGCGCATAACCTCTACCCACACCGAGCATCAGACGGCCGCCGCTGAGACGATCTAACACCGCAACTTGTTCAGCTGCCTGCAAAGGATTGCGCAAAGTCAAAAGGTAAGACGTAGTGCCCAGACGGATGGTTTTTGTAGCACCGGCAATACTGGCCAGCAGCATCAAAGGGTCTGGGATAGCTTGAGGGCCAAAATGATTCTCAGGCACCCAGAGAGACTGATAGCCATGAGCTTCAGCAAATTGCGCCTGCTCGCACAAACTCGCCGCCGACATATCGTGGAAGTTCCAGGGCGTAAGCCCTAAGTGAAGAGGCGTAAGCCCTAAGTAGGGGGGCGTAAGCCCTAAGTGGGGGGGCGTAAGCCCAGGATGGCGCTGAGTGCGGCCTAGGTCGTCGCGCCCAAGCCCAGTATCGGATGAAGCCAACCCCGAATCCGGTGACGTACCTTCTACCGCTTTCTCAGTAGCGCTCGCTTTGTCCCCAGTCGTATTTTGCTCTTGAGGTTTATCCGCCAATTTATTGCCTCTTGTTTGTCGGATATTGAGGGGTTGGTTTGCAGACCACTAAGCCTAGTTCGCCCCGCACAAACCCATATTATTATCTCTTTTATCGGTCTTACCAATATTGGCCTTTCTATACTGGTCTTTCTATATTGGTCTTTCAATTTCAGCTCGGGTTGGCATAACTCTTTGCACAACCCCTCCTAGCGCAATGCTTCTTTGTGCGCCTGCTCTTGGTATTGCATTAAGAACATCGCTTGTATGGTTGCGCGCACTGCAATGAGGTGCTGAGTGTGGGCAAAATCTTGGTAAAGCGGATCATCTCTGAGCAACAAACATTGCTCGTCGTCACCACAAGCAAACTCTGCACGCACGCCAAAGTTATTTCCCGCAACGCCATAAGAACCAAATTCATCTTCAACCATGGCAGGCTGCCAATAGGAAGCCCAAGTAGTTGGAAAACCATCTATGGCCATTTCTACTTGATGCAAGGTTTCTAAAGCCGTACGTCGAACTAAAGTATTCATAGCAGTAGCTATATCAGATTTATCCAACAAGTAATGGGGTTCTAAATCGGCGCAATAATTACCCAAAGCCTGTTGCAGGCGTTGAACGTCCACGGGAAATTTATCGAACCGGTCGGAAAAAGAAAAACGCCACCACCGCCCGGTAAATACTGGCACAACTTTGGCGGGAGAGGTGACATCTTGAACATAACTTAAAACACCACCAAACATGCTTAAGCGCTGCTGGCGCGAATCGGAATTCGATAAATCATCGACAAGCGTATTAAAATGGCTGTCAAAACGGGTATCTATAATGCCCAGCACAGGTTTCACTTCATCAACCATAGGGTTGTAGTAATTCCACCTGAACATGCGCACAAAGACATTACTTCCGGCTTGGGCAACATTGGCTTTAACAATATAACGAGTGTCTAATGCGGTGAGGCGCGCACCAGCATCTAAATCAGGCAGGGACTCACAGCGACTCATTTGTTTGGCCGCAATAAATGTTATCTGCTGGTGAACATCACCCTCGTAGGCATATGCCAATGGACCAAAAGACCCGGCATTAAGCGCAATAATAAGGAGGAATTTCTTCCAGAATATAGACCTGTTCATCGGTTTCCAGTTGTTCCAGTAATTGCTGAATAGTTAGCCCAGTGCCGGGCCATGGGGTTTGGGGAATGAGTTCCGCTGCAGGCTGCAATACAAATAGCCTGTCGATGGCACGAGGGTGCGGCAAAGTAAAATTTTCACTATTGCGAACTTCATCGCCAAACAACAACAGATCTAGATCCAGTTCCCTGGGTGCATTGCGGGTATATTTTTGCCGGCGGCCAAAATCATGTTCAATAGTCTTTAAAGCACCCAACAATGCCTCTGGGGTTAAGCCAACCCTAGCCTGAAAAATCACCGCGCAGTTAATGAAATCGCCGGATTCGGGTGGGCAATTAACCGGTGAAGTACGTAGCAATCTAGAGCTTCTGAGCGTTGCAGGCAGGGCAAATTCTTGCAGTGCTTCAATAGCAGCTACAACTATATCTGTTGAATCACCCTGATTTGAACCCAGACCGATCAAAACCATCGAAAGCACCCTTAGTTATTCTTCTATTAAGTGGTGAAGTCATCTTGAAATCCCAAAGGGCATACTACCACCTGAATGGCCCCGGTCACTGATGGATTTCTTCAAACCGGTCTAAAGTATCCAACCAATATAATTTGAGCAACCCACGGTTGCGCTGCTCCAAGCTATAGCATTCCATTGGAGGCTTTGGCACCATGACAACCTGATATTTTAGAACAATTTGCGGGGACAGATCATGAAGGCAGCGGTACTTAGAGAAATCAATAAACCTTTAGTCATTGAAGACGTTCAATATGGTAATCCAGCGCCACGCGAGGTGCTCATACGTACCGTAGCCGCTGGTGTTTGCCACTCAGATTTGCACTTCCAAAATGGCTCCTACCCATATCAACTACCGGCCATTCTGGGCCATGAGTCCGCTGGAGTTGTGGAAGCCGTCGGTTCAGATGTCACCTATGTCAAAAAAGGCGATCATGTTATTACCTGTCTCTCAGCATTTTGCGGCCATTGTGAACCGTGTATAACTGGACGCATGTCTTTGTGTTCAGAGCCCGAGCTTCAACGCGACGAAGATGGGCCCAGCCGCCTAGCAAAGAACGACGAAAAGATTTCACAATTCCTCAACCTATCTTCATTCGCTGAATATATGTTGGTGCACGAACACACCGTGGCAAAAATACGTGACGACATGCCCATGGATATTGCAGCCCTCATTGGTTGTGGCGTAACTACCGGAGTTGGAGCGGTCATTCATACCGCCAAGGTAGAGCCAGGTAGCACGGTAGCTGTTATTGGTTGTGGCGGCGTCGGCCTGTCTGCAATCAATGGCGCAGCTCTAGCTGGAGCCGCTCGAATCATCGCCATCGACATGGTGCCTAGCAAATTAGAACTGGCGCGCAAGTTTGGTGCAACTGATGTTATCAATGCGGGTGAGGTAGACCCGGTGGAAGCGGTTCGAGAAATGACCAAAGGCGGCGTTCACTATTCTTTTGAAGCCATCGGCTTAGCAAAGACCGCACAACAATCTTTCAAGATGTTAGGCATGGGCGGTACTGCCACTATCATCGGTATGATTCCAGTAGGCACAATGGTAGAGCTACACGGGCCAGAGTTTTTGATGGAAAGAAAGATGCAGGGCTCTAATATGGGTTCCAATAGATTCCGCGTAGACATGCCAAGATTCGTAGACTTATATCTACAGGGTCGCCTGCATTTAGACGAGTTGATCTCACGTAGAATTAAACTTGAAGATGTTAACGATGGCCTTGCGGCATTGGAAACAGGCGAAGTGGCCCGCAGTGTTATTATGTTCGACTAGATCGTAATCGTGGAATTTGCAGCCGGCATTTATGCCGGTTTTTTTCTTTTAAAATTACAAAAAATATTTCAGGGATAACAGGGCTGCACTGCGACTAACCGAACCCTCAGCGTCCATCTTTAGCAACCATCTTTAACAACCATCTTTAACGCATGATCACATCACCAAACTGGCCGTTGCGATAGACTCGCAGCAACAACAGGCGCTTTTCTGCACGCGCGGCATCCCGCAACTTAGAAATATTTTCTGTAGGTCGTTGATTTGCAGCAACAATAATATCGCCCTCACGCAGACCAAACGAATAGGCTGTGCTTTTGCGGTTTACCTTAATAACCAAGGCGCCGGCTCCTTTTGCCTGCTCATCAGGATTATGGAAATTTTGCAAAAATACGCCGCGCAAGCGTGGCGTTAAACGCTGGCCATCTACTTGTTCTTGGTCGTCGGCGAGAATTTCTAATTTGACGCTTTTGCGCTGACCCTGACGAATGAAATTTACCTCAACCTCGTCTCCAATAAACATAATGGCGGCTTGGCCAGCAAAATCCGCAACCGTGGCTATCTGCTTATCATCCATCGAAATAATGACGTCACCCGGCTCAAGTCCAGCTTTTTCAGCTGAACTGGCCAGCTCCACATCAACAACCACAACCCCTTTAGGACGCCCACCCGGCGACAGCACGCCAAAGGCACTAGCTAGCTCTCTATTTAACGGTTGCACAATGGCGCCGACAAAACCCCTATTTACCTCACCTTTATCTATCAGCTGGGCTAACACCGCTTTGACCATATTTGCGGGTATCGCAAAGCCAATTCCCACATTGCCGCCAGTGGGCGCAAAAATGGCGGTGTTAATACCGACTAAATCACCTCGTAAATCCACTAATGCACCACCGGAGTTACCTGGATTAATCGGTGCATCGGTTTGCACAAAATCTTCAAAACCCTCAATACCTAAACCACTGCGCCCAAGCGCACTAACTATTCCGCTAGTAACAGTTTGATTAAGACCAAAAGGATTACCAATAGCCACAACAAAGTCACCTACTCTCACGGTGGCACTGTTGGCATATTTAATGGCAGTTAGATCATCAGCCTGAACTTGCAACAATGCTAAATCCACCTGTGAATCTCGGCCTATCAACTTGGCATTGAGAATGCGTCCATCGGCAAGGCCAACGCTGATTTCGTCGGCGTTTTGCACCACATGATTATTGGTAACGATGTAGCCATTAGCGGCATCAACCACCACACCAGAGCCGGCACTTTGAGTACGCCGATAACGTCGACGGCTTTCAGGAACATTAAAAAAACGTCGGAAAAACGGATCTTGCAGCAGGCGATTGCCTTCGCGAACCGTGGAGCGCGTAGCAATATTAACCACCGCTGGATTAATTCGCTCCAACATATCTGCGAGGCTGGGCAGCGGCTGGCTAGTGTCACCTTCCTGAGGCATGGAGAGAGGCAATGCTGCTGTGACCAATAAACCTGCAGTGGGTTGATCGTTAGCTTGAACGAAATTCATAGATAACAAGCCGAGCAATAGCCCAGCAAAGAAAACACTGAAGCTTAGGTGGTATCGCATATTCAAAACTTAACCTCCGTTGTAGAGCCGTTACTGACACGTGATCGTGTCAGTGCTTTTACATTGTTTTTTTAGACTAAAGGGCCTCTTGGTGTGCCAACACTGGACTCGAACTTGCGACTAAGACGATCGCGAATGCAAATATAGAACAGGCCACAGCCGCCATATAGGGCCAAAAGTACGACTGCCCAGCGCCAAAGTTATCAAAAGCCCAACCGATAAAGTAGGGGCCTACTGCTAAGCCCAATACGCTTAACGCATTAGCTCGGGCAAATACTTTGGCATATATACTGGTGGCATAAACCTCTGCCAACCACAGCGGTTGGGTCATTAGCAAATTGCCCACACTAAGTCCAAAAAAGCCTGCAGCGACAACCGCCCAAGTACCAGTGGGCGCAAGGGCAATAAACGTTAGCCCCAGGGCTTGCAGGGTCAAATTACCCAGTGCAAACCAACGAATGGGAATTCGCGAAACCAACCATCCACCCAAGAAGCGACCGGAGATACTACAAATGGACAAGGCCTGTACCGCGTAAGCTGCATAAGTAAAACCTGCCAAAGATTCCACCCGGCTATATAAATGAGCGATGCCACCAACTTGAGCGGCCATAATCAAAATATAGGCCCCAGCAAGCAAAATAAAGAAACGACTGTTAACCGCCTGGGAAAATAAATTGCGATCAAAACCACCGTTGGCAACTGAACCTCCTTGGTTTGGTAGAGTATCCACAGTGGGTTTTGCTACCTGCCGAATAAACAATGAAAGAGGCACAATGGCGCCGATCAAAATTAGGCCTAATATCGGCATAGTCTGACCTAGGCCAATGGTATTCATTAAGTAGGCAGAGTAGGGGGTAAGAACAACGCCACCCAAGGATAGTCCTGTAGAGGTCATAGCCAAGGCCATGGAACGCTCAGGGCCTGGAAACCACTGGGTAATTAGCGTTGTGGCAATCACAATTGAAATACCCGCATTACCAATACCAAAAATTGCGAATAACGCGTAAACCTGCCACAACTGAGTTGCCCAGCCCACGGCGCCAATGGCCACGCCTGAAACTAAGGCCCCTACAATCATTAACGTGCGCACATGAAAACGATTAAGTAACTCAGCAACAAATAGTCCGGCAATACCACCCACAACAAAAAACAAACTCACGGCAAAGGAAATGTCCGCCAGCGGCACGCTGAGCTGTACCGCCAAACGATTGATATACACAGACATATTGTAAAAGCCCAACCCAGAACTAACGGTTTGCACCAACATCATGACGCCAACAATCACCCAGCCGTACTGTAGTTTATTGGGTTTAGGTTCCTTGGGGGGGGTGATTACAGACACTGTATAGGCAAGCCTTGTATTGGTGATGCCACTCGGGCTGGAGCGACACTATAGAATCAGCACTGCAAAACGTCTATCTTTGCACTCCACTGTTAGCAGCCTATTTGGCAACTACCTATACGCCCGGCAAGGGCGCATTGGCTGGGCGGGCGCATGAGCAGACGGACTATATTTTCACTGGAGAGAAGTTTCATGGAGTTGAAGGACAAAATTATCGTAGTGACTGGTGGTGCAAGCGGCATAGGTCGTGAGATGTGCAGACGGTTCGCGCGGGACGGCGCAAAGAAAGTTATCGTCGCAGATCTGAATGGCGAGGGCGCAGCGGCGGTTGCAACTGAAATTGGCGGCTATTCCATGGCTGTGGATGTGCGCAAGGAAAGTGAAATTGTCGAATTGATCAACACCACCGAGGCACAATTTGGCCCAATCGATCTGTTTTGCTCCAATGCAGGCATCGGCCTGGGTAAAAACATCGATGAACCCGACGAAGTTTGGCAAACCATTTGGGAAGTCAACACAATGGCCCATGTATGGGCCGCCCGTCACCTAGTACCACTGATGATCGCCAGAGGCGGTGGCTATCTTCTCAACACCTCCTCTGCTGCTGGGTTACTGAATCAAATTGGTTCTGTTACCTACGCTGTAACCAAGCATGCAGCTGTGGCGTTGGCAGAATGGCTATCTATTACCTATGGCGATCAGGGCATTAAAGTATCGGTACTCTGCCCTCAAGCGGTAAACACTCCATTAGTTGCTGGAGGCGCGGGTGTTGCCGGTGTAGACGGCATGATTGAACCTGAGATAGCCGTTGATGCCGTTGTGGAAACACTACGCGAAGAAAAGTTTTTAGTACTGCCGCATCCAGAAGTTGCCGAGTATATGAAACGCAAGGCCGCTGACTATGACCGTTGGTTGAAAGGTATGCGCCGTCTGCAAAGCCAATATACCGAAGGCTAAAAGCCTAACGTCTTGAGCTAGGATTAGCCCCTCGAAGGTGCATCGAGGGGTTTAGATAGCTGTTACTTTTTGTCTAAATAACCGTTCAGCTTAAGCGCCTCAATCAGGCCCGTTAAAATGAGATCGGAGACCACGTGATCGAACAGATCTTCCCGATCAAATAGATGTGCAAAGCCGCCGGTAGCAATTGTCAGCGGCGGGTCATCAGCAAAAACTTCAGCGGTGATTCTAGTGGTCAATTCTCGCACCATCCCCACATTGCTCCAGTACAAACCATTTTGAATACTTTCAACAGTAGTCTTACCAATAGATCGCTTCGCTGGTTTAATTTCCACTGACGGTAATTTAGCGGTTTTCGCCTCGAGAGCTTCCATAGCCAGGCGCACCCCTGGAATAATGTTACCGCCTAAAAATACGCGGTCCTTAGATACCGCGCAGACAGTAGTGGCGGTGCCAAAATCAATCACAATTAGATTGCGGCCTGGGAACATTTTTACCGCACCCATGGCATCGGCAATGCGATCACTGCCCACTTCTTTGGGATCTTTATAATCGATCTTCAAACCAGTTTTTAGGCCTGGGCGCAGCACCATAGGTTCTAGGTCAAAATATTTTTGGCAACAGGACCAAAGCGTATAATTCAATTCTGGCACGACGGACGATATAGCTATCGTTCCAATATCTTCTGGGGCTACGCCATTTTCGCGCAAGGCACCGCGCAAAAAAACACCGATCTCATCCGAAGAACCACGTGCAGTGGAGGCATAACGAAACTGGATAACCAGATTTTCTTCCTCAAAGACACCGCAAAAAATTTGGCTGTTGCCAACATCAAGCACCAAAATCATATTCAACTCCCCTGCAAATCATTAGTCGTTGTTCTCAAGACACGCCAGGTGCGGGCAAATCCACGGCAGATAAATTCGCCTGTAGATTTTTCGGCACTAAATTATCTATAAGGCGCACGCTGTCGCCCTGTAATGCAATTTCTATGGCGCCAAATCTTCGCCCGTACTGAGTTTTGATATAGGCCACACTGCACCCTAAGCCCTGCAACGCAGCAGCGGCCTCTGCGTCTGTGCCAGACTGATACAAAATTTCGTTAAAACGCCCAGCCAAACTGCGAGCAATGGGGTCTAACCGACGGTTACGTGACGACATTGCTAGACCGTCATTTTCACGAAGGGTTTCGCAACCAATAATCTGCGTCGGCAAAAACAATCCCGCGCACATATCCTTTATCAAAAGGTATTGCTGGTAATCTTTCAAACCAAAATAGGCTTTCTCGGGTTGGACCAAGTTCAACAGTTTGAGCACAACCGTGAGAACGCCGCTAAAGTGTCCTGGACGATCGTTACCGCACAGATCCCGGCTAAAAATTTCTTCGTGCATCTGAAAACGAAAATCGTCTGGGTACATTTGTGAATAATTTGGCATCAACACAAAGTCAACTCCCGCAGACTGAGCATGCTGGAGGTCCTGATCAATGCTGGAAGGATAACTTTCTAAATCAGCGCTGTTATTAAACTGGGTCGCGTTAACAAAAATCGACAGTACCGTTTGCTCATTTTCTGCAACACTTCTGCGCACCAAAGACAAATGCCCTTCATGTAGTGCGCCCATCGTAGGCACAAACCCCACACTGACGTTTAACTCAGAGCGAAGTTGTCGCCACTGTTCTAGGTCTGTTACCAATTGCATCAGTAGACCTCTTGGCAACTTGGAAAGTGCCCTTCTACAACGTCACTGTGGTAGTGATTAAGAGCGTTGGAAAGTAGTTCATGGCCTTGCATATAGTGGCGCAAAAATTTCGGCTTAAAAGCCTTTTGCATACCTAACAGGTCCTGCAAGACCAAAACTTGCCCGTCCGTATTGGGTCCCGCGCCAATACCAATAGTTGGAATATCTAGCGCAAGAGTTATGCGCTCACCCAAAGCCTGAGGAATGCATTCAAGCACCAGGCTGAAGCACCCAGCATCCTGCAGCGCTAGGGCGTCGTTAAAAATGCGCTGAGCATCTGCATCCAGACGACCCTGAACTTTGTGTCCACCCAGACTCTCAACAGACTGAGGGGTCAGACCCAAATGACCCATCACTGGCACACCGGACTCAACAATATGTGCAAGCAAGGGTAATTGCCCCGCTGCACCTTCTATTTTGATTGCGTTACTACCCGCCTGCATCAGCGCTGTAACCGCGTCCATGGCTTGCCCTAGATCTTTACGCGCAGCCAAAAAAGGCATATCACCAACAATAAATTTGTTTGGCGCACCGCGTTTCACTGCAGCAATATGTGTGGCCATCATTTCCACCGTGGCGTGCACAGTACTGGGGAAACCATGCATGACCATGGCTAGACTATCGCCAACCAGTAATGTGTCGACACTAGAATCGGCCAAAATTTGCGCCGACCAGAAGTCATAACAAGTGACCATTGAAATTTTTTCGCGCGCAACTTTACGTTGTCGGAATGTTTGAATTTTCATTACTCACCCCCAATAGGGAGTTGCAATGCATAGCACCGTTGCACAAGAGTTCGCATTGTTTGTACCTAGGTACCTGTCCGTGACCGGATCAAGTCCTTTTGTTGTACTGCTTACATCTCTAAATCTGAGGATTTGAAGATTACCTTTGAGTCTCCGCCTTATTAAAGCTGCCAATATCTTTTGCGCAACATTTGCACAATATTAGTCAGTTCGCAGTTTGATCGAAGCTCAAGTGAAAATTACTATAGGCTCGGCAAGATGTCGATAGCTGCTAGCCTGGCCTCTTAGTATAACAGTTCTAGTTCTAGTTGGCGCTAAATTTGGTAACCGTTCATGGTTACAACTGCCTTGCCCACCACATCTCGTTGTTCAAGCAAGCGCATAGCTTCAACTGCTTTTTCTAAGGGCAACCCATGACTAATATAGGGATCAATCTCGCCTGCCTCTGCCATGGCATAAAGACGTTGAACGTTTTCAAGGCCCTTGACCGGATCTTGACGGCCGTACTCGCCGGCACGCACCCCAATAACTGAAATCTGCTTAATTAGGATGAGATTGACTGGTGCTTGTGGCCAGCGACCGCTGGTAAATCCAATGCTCAGTATTCGCCCGCCCCAATTTATGCAGCGCATACTTTCATCAAATACATCGCCGCCTACCGGATCATAAATAACATCTGCACCGCGGCCATCGGTGAGCGCTTTTACAGTGTCGCGAAAGCCGCCTAAACTGCCGTCATCCATGGTGTAGTTAATGACATGATCAGCACCGCGCGATGCAACAATCGCCAACTTATCATCGCGCCCGCCTGTACCAATCACAGTGGCGCCAAAATGCTTACCTAAGTCCACTGCGGCCATACCCACACCGCCGGTGGCGCCATGCACAAGTAAGGTTTCCCCTCGCTCAAGATAACCACGACGATGCAGCGCAACGTAGGCGGTTAAGTAAGCGGTCTGATAGGACGCACCTTTGGCATAACTCATACCTTTGGGCAGAGGTTTGACTTGAGATTCATCCACCACCACAGCCTCGGCAAAACCGCCGTAGCGCATACTGACAATCACCGCGTCGCCTTCTTTAAAGCTAACTCCGGGACCGCATGCTTCGATATCGCCAGCAGCTTCGCCACCTGGCGAAAAAGGCAATGGGGGTTTGAACTGATATTTGCCCTGAATCATTAACAGATCTGGAAAGTTAACCGCACAAGCTTTCAGCCGCACGCGCACCTGACCTGGACCCGGCTCAATTAACTCGATTTCCTGCAACTCAACGCTGCCAATATCCTCTGCAATCTCTGCGCAAATTATCGCGTTAACTTTCATTTTTTCTGACTCAATTGTTTTGACTCAATAGTTCCTTTAACGCGCGCTTAGTGAGCACTTTCACCAAATGAGCACGGTACTCAGCAGAGGCATGTATGTCACTGTTAAAGCCAACGTCAGGCACTTCAACATGGTCTAAAACATCCACACTAAGATTTTGCATAAGCTCGTTTTCAATGCCTATCGCGCGACAGGCACAGGGACCAGCGCCGGTAATACCGACACGGATTTTGCCTTGGAAGTCGGCAACTAAGGCCCCGACAACCGCATATCCAGAAGCTTGATTACGAAATTTCGCATACGCTGCCCGATCCGGCAGTGGGAATTCAATCCGAGTAATTAGCTCACAGGGTTGTAAGGCCGTTTCAAAAAGATCGAGAAAAAAGTCGTCGCCAGCAATACTGCGCGACTGCGTGACAACTGTACCGCCTAGGCCAATAAGGGCTGCTGGATAGTCTGCAGCAGGATCACTGTTCGCTAAAGAGCCGCCAATCGTGCCCCTGTTGCGCACTTGATTGTCGCCGATGGTTGCTGCCAACTGTGCAAGTACCGGCAAATGCTGTTGCACCAATGCATTTGAAGCCACCTCATTATGGGTAGTTAGGGCACCAATACTCATCCCTTTGTCACTCAGCGAAATGCCTCTTAGCTCGCCTAACTCAGATAGGTCTATTACATCCGTAGGCGCAGCCAGACGTTGCTTCATAGTCGGGATAAGGGTCATGCCGCCGGCTAAAAATATCGGATCATCTGCGCCCTTAAACAGCTCTAGCGCTTGATCTAACGTAATGGGCTTGTGGTAATCGAATGAATACATTTGTCGTAAAACCTTTTACCTAAGAGTTGCTTTTTTTCCAACCGACGGTCTGCCTAGGCTTTATACGCAACAGATTCGATGGCACTGACAATATTGTGATAACCCGTACAGCGACAAAGATTTCCTTCTAGGCCTTCGCGGATTTTTTCTCGGTCCAAATTTTCTTCATGAGCGACAAGGTCGATGGCCTGCATGATCATTCCCGGCGTACAAAAACCGCATTGCAAAGCATGGTGTTCACGAAAGGCACTCTGCATGGGATGTAGATTACCAACCTCTCCAATGCCCTCGATAGTGACCACTTTAGAATCAGCGACTTGAATTGCAAGGATTGCACAGGACTTCACTGCTCGACCATCCAGGTGAACAGTACACGCGCCACATTGAGAAGTATCACAACCTACATGCGCGCCTGTTAACTGCAAGTGTTCGCGCAATACAGTAACCAATAAAGTATTAGCTTCGATAGTAACTTCGTGCAGCGAATTATTTACGTCGATTTCAATTTTCAAAAAACGCTCCAAACTCTATAAAAAGCGCCCAAAAGGCTTTTAGAGAGTCATACATATTCTTCTAAATAGCCAGTACCATGGCTAAGATCAACACTACAAATGCAGTAGCCCATATAAATAACATGCCATCGTTGGCACGTTCGATATTGCCATCTGCATCTTTCTTAGGACCGGCGCCTTGCGGAGACTGATCAGTCTGTAACTGCTGCTCAAAAGCGGAGAAGAATTCATCCGACATTTTTCGTGCTGCGCTGTCCACCAGCCTGCTACCGACCTGAGCCAACTTACCACCAACCGAGGCGGTGACGGCATAGGTTAAGTCAGTTGCTGCTTTGCCGTCTATGCCCATCAGCGCAACCTTCGCTTCGCCCTTGGCCACCCCTGCACTGCCCTTCACCTCACCTTTCAGTGTGTAGCTATTGGGCGCTTGGATATCAGCCAAAGAAATATTCACTTGAAATGTGGCGTTAACTGGCCCCACTTTGGCCTTCACTGAGGCGGTAAAGTTGTGCTCATCTATTTGCTCTATGGACTGACAGCCTGGGATGCAGGCAGCCAATACACTTACGTCATTGAGTCCGGCCCATACTTCTTCGATAGGACAGGAAATTTCATATGTTCCGCTTTGTTCCACGACTTTCCTTAAAGTTTTTAAATCTCTTACATCTCTTAAACAAGAGTTATAAGCAAGGCACATACGCCTTGCTTACAGGTGACACCTTCCGACCTTTAGACTGGCTCGCCTAATGCACGAGCACGATCAAGGCGACTGGCTTCGTCATCAGCCAAATAGCGCGTTGCTAAAAGCAACATGACAATACTTAAAGCAAAAGGTGCCAAGCCCCAAGCCATAGCAGTCTGCAACGCAAATTTGCTCTCTGTGCCGGCAGCTATGTAAAGATCACTAAACTGACCAATTAGGAATGGACCCAAGGCTAAACCAACAAAGGTATTCATCAGCAAGTAATAAGCAGATGCCGTTGCTCGCATTCTCGGCATGACCAAGTCATTAGCCGTACTGGCAGCACACCCTATCCACGCCGGAGAAATGACACTGAATAGGAAGGAATAGAAATACGCTGCTGCAATACTTTCTGTATACAAAAAACCAAATATGCAGGGCACTGCGAAAATTGGAATAATCAAACCGACATAAAGCCGCGCGTTGACATACTTAGCTTTGAAATAGTCGGCCAGAATGCCACCTAGAACAATGCCAATAAAGCCGCCAATGGCCGAACCCATACCTAAATACAAACCGGCGTCAGCAATACTTTCGCCATGAAAGCGCTGCATAAACGGCGGCGACCAAAAGCCAAGGCCATAGGTCACAAAGGAAATCGCCGGGAAGCCAATAGTGGAAAATATAAAGGCTTTAGATTGGAACATCATGCCAAAGCACGCAGGGTCCGTAAGTTTAAGATAGTGAATCCACGTGGCTGTGATGTACACACCAATGCCCAGCGCAATCCACTGCAAC
>CAJJAQ010000032.1 GCA_905182095.1 uncultured Pseudomonadales bacterium
CAGGCTAATCAGTTTTTCGAAATATGGTGGGTGCGTCATAGGTTGACCAATCTGGTGCATCGTCAGTTTCTTCTGAGCGCTGTTTGCTCCTGGCATCGCGAGTCATTTTGAATACGTCAAAATGGGCATCTTCCATGGTTTTTTGCAGGTCGGCCTTGTTTACTAACTGGCTGATTAAGCCCGCTTCCATAAAACCGTCGAGCTGGTCTTTGGCTTTCTCAGATGTCTTTGTTGCAGTGACTTTTGTGCTGGCTTCTTGTTCTTGCAGCTGAGCTGCATAAAAGACTTTCAAATTTGCGGCTAACTTGACCAAATATCTGCGTCGTCGTTGATCTACCATAGTTCTACCTTTTGGCTATTATTCTTTTGCTTACTCTATGCTGGTTACAGCTTCGCTAGTTTATCAAGAACTTACGATGGTTGGATAAATACGTTATTGCATTTTAGGTGAATTGAGTCAGCACACGCCAAATGGTCTGCGGTTAGATAAGCCTATTGCAGCGGGGTCATGTTTGTCAGGCTGGGTCTGAACTGCCATAGGTTGTATTAGGTTATACCGCTGCCCAGAAGGTGAGATTGGGCGGCCATAGATCAAATCAATACTGGCATTGCACCTTCATAATCACTGCTCAGTCGCCTATGCGGCTCAATAACGTGGCAGTGACTTCCTCAGTACACAGTGATGAGGTCGCTCTGGTGACGTTTAAAGCACCTAAGGGTTGACGTGCCCATTTTGGATTTTTCGGATTTTAACGCCTGGCTACTTTGGTGATCTTCAATTTACTGCTGTTCTGGCCAAGACTAAACTCACAGGGGAATTTTCTGTTCAGCAAAAACTCAAGGACTGAACTTATGGGATCTTCTTTCTCTCCATAAACTGAGTTGAGGTTATGTTGGGCATTTTTGTCGTCCCGTTCGGCAACCAGCGTATACCAATGAATGGCTTGTTGATTATTTTCTGCGACGCCTTTTCCTTCATCATACATAAGCGCCAAATTATATTGCGCCTCTGCGTGACCTTGCTTGGCAGCTAATGTGTATCACCTAATTGCTTCTTGGTTGTTTTCTGCAGTGCCGTCGCCAGAGTCATAAATCAGCGCAAGAGCGTATTGGGAATGTGCATCACCTCGCTCTGCTGCTGGTAGGCGTTGCATAATTGTAGTTGGAATTGCTGCCGAATTGTCACGCGAAT
Organism: uncultured Pseudomonadales bacterium; assembly: GCA_905182095.1. Lineage (GTDB taxonomy): Bacteria > Pseudomonadota > Gammaproteobacteria > Pseudomonadales > Azotimanducaceae > UBA4421. Next base: position 1,193 of record CAJJAQ010000032.1, read on the forward strand.
GCGTGGCGCTAAACTCTGAAGTGTTGCCACGCCGGTGCTAATAGACAGTGCAAAATTGCTCTTAATACATTTTTCAATGTACAGATCCTCGTAGTGCAGATTGCCGATTTTATCTATGGCCACTAATAACAAATTCGTTAAACAAAATTAGTCGGATGCCGGTCGTGCTGTTTGTCAGCGTGTAATTTTGCTAATTCTTCCGCCGGATTTTTTTCCTTAGGATAGACAGTTATATTAAGGAGATATTCGGTCACATACTTAATCCACGGGCGCGGTGGCATTACCCATGCTTACTAATGATCTGAGTTGTGATTTAACTTTATGCTAGTAGGATTACCTGGGTTAGGTGGTTTTGACCCATTTGTTTAGTATAACTTCAGCCGTTGCTAAAATTTTTGTGTTAACGTAATTGCAGTTGTTGGAATATTCTGTTGTTTAAAGCAGTGGCTACGCGGGTAGCAGAAAGTAAATCTAGCTTTTCAGAGTATCAATTTGGTTTGTGTGCAATACGGTTGTTTCGATGTGAATTTTTCTGATGTTGCCCGATTTGCCAGACGTGGAATTACCTGCGTAGAATCCAACAAAATACATCTTTTTCAAAAGACTGGTAGAAGGAATTTTTGTAGAAGTATCCCTGAGTCCTGATTCGTTAATGTTTACTAGGAGTGAACAACATGAGTAAAGAGCATAAAAACAAGCGTGATACTAAAAAAACAGCCGCCAAATCGCCAAAAGAGAAGAAAGCGGAAAAACTAGAGCGTAAAAAGCATAAGGGCGCTTTCGACGACTAATTCCTGAAGATTTCGCTGAATACGCAGAGCAGGGGACCGCTGGGCGGCTAGTGTTTTAGCGATTGCTAAAGCGCTTTTTGTTTATCTGTCCTCTGTGTTTATCCGGCGTAGCCCTCCCCAGCAGTGCCGACTTCAGTGTCTTGGCATAAGCAGAATTTATTTTAAGCTATGGTACACAAGCGCCAAGCCTGAAATCTCCACAGTTTTTTCAAAGTCTCTTTTTCTGGATCGTTCTCTTTATTACTAGGGCGGTGGCGCTTAGCGTTTAGTGCGGCCATTTGCTTTGCATCATTGTCGGCATCGTCCAGTGATTGGCTGGCATCTGACGCCTGACTATTTTTTTGTGCACACCGTTGGCCATTTGTCTTCGTCCCAGTCAAGTTTGCGAATAGTGGTAAGCCATAAATGCCGTTTTCGAACCATTCAATGAACAGTGGGCTTCATTAATTTTTCAATAGGACCAAACACGTTTTGCATTAACAGTTTTCATTACACCTAGTTTTAAAGTGTTCATACGGGTGCCTAGGCCTAGTCGCCTTCTCTGGTTGCGTTAGGTGCTTATCTACACGGGCGAGGTGAATGACAATGGCTTTGCTTTTCAATGCAGTTCGTTCGTAATCTTCTTCTGAAGTGGTAACCTGCTCCATTGTAAAAAAGAGAGGGTAAAACCTTGGAAAAGATAAAGGTAGAAGGATCTGTAGCGCCTAATTTCGAAAGCCTACGCAGTTTATTTGTCAAGCACATGCAGCAGTCTGCTGAGAATAGCGCACAACTTTGCGTCTATGTTGGTGATCAAAAAGTCGTTGACCTTTGGGCGAGTGCGCCCGGTGACGTTGCGTTTAATGCAGACTCCTTAATAAACGTTTTTAGTAGTGGCAAAAATTTAGAGGTTATCGCCATGGCGTCTCTAGTTGACCGAGGCCTGGTTGACTACAACGCTAAAGTGGTGACGTACTGGCCGGAGTTTGGTGCTCATGGAAAGGATCATCTTAGCGTTGCGGATGTTATGCGCCATGAGGCAGGCTTGGCGGCTTTCGATACTTCTCTAAACGCAGAAGATTTGCACCGTGAACCAATTAAGCGCAATGCCATTGGTCGAATTATTGAGCGTCAGACGCAAAACTTTCGTGGAACCGGCGAGGATAATACGCGTGAATATCATGCACTTACTCGAGGCTGGATCATTAACGAGATATTCCGTCGGGTAGATCCAGAGCAGCGCACCATAGGTGAATTTTTGCGTGATGATATTGCGGGGCCGCTTGGTGTCGACGCAATGATTGGTGTGCCGGAGGCGGACTTGCCTCGTATTGCTAAGGTCAGAGCCGTTGGCTTTCTCGCGCATCTAAAACATAGCCTGGTGCCGCAAACATTAGGTCGCAAAGTTCATCACAGCATTTTTACAATTCTGGGTAGGGGGTTGAAAATAGTCTCTGCCAGACGAAAAAGCCCTGGGATTAAACGCCCAGCACCGTTCGTCCGTTTAAACAGCACTGAGGGAATAAAAGAGCCACTGGCCGCCCTTTGCGAAGTGTTTAATGATCCATTCATTGAAATGGGTGAAACGCCTTCGGCCAATGCGCATTGTTCAGCCCGGGGGTTAGCAAAAATAGCTTCAGCGGTGTCTATGAATGGTGCCAGTGAGGGTACTCAGATGCTTAGCGAACGCGCTTGTCAATTGCTCCATGAAGCGCCAATAGATCGCAGCCTAGGGATTATGGACACCCAGTTTACCCAAGGCGGGGTTGCTCGTTTTGCAACTGCCAAAACCGGTGCTTCTGAGATGGAGAAGTCACTTAACCATGGACGCGAGGGTTTTTATGGTTGGATGGGTCTGGGAGGTTCTATTTTTCAGTGGCACCCGGACTACCAAATCGGCTTCGCATTTGTGCCTACTTCTTTGCATGTTTTAGATTTGGTTAACGAGCGGGGTAAGGCGTTTCAAACGGAAGTTTTACGTATTGTTGAAGAAACGAGAAGTGGGCAAGCAGCAAAAAACTGAAATCAGTTTCTTGCTGCTGATTTTTCGTCAGAGGGTAGATCTACAAGTTTGAACTTTGCCTGATCTTCCTTTGTGCCCTAAAACGCAGGGATGTAAAACCTTGCATGGGAATAATAGCTGCGATGCGCTGAAGGATTTCCTCAGTCGCTAATGGCATCAAGAATGATATCAAATAGAACATTTTGCTCTAAGGTGCCACGTATTGAAGATGCGCCTAAGCCAGTGGCGTAGGCTGGCACGTCCTCTCCCGCATGAGGAGCAGGCTGCTGAGTTGGATCAAAGGTCAATTGGTCGCCATCATTCTCCGATTCTAGGTGTCCAGTTTGAAAGCCGTCGCCACCTGATAATGTGAAAGAGGGGTAACTGAGTGACGCTAGAACAGGCATTGTTCTCTCCGGGTAGCCAGTGAATGCTAGAGCGGAACTATGATCTGCTGTCACTACGAGGAGCGTATCGGCAAGGTCGACCAAAGAAAGGGCTTTGCGTATGGCATTGGAAAAAGCGACCGTGTCGGACAACGCAAGGTATGGATTTTTAAAATGATTGCCATGGTCGATCCGAGCGCCTTCAACTACCAACAAAAAGCCCTTGTCACCTTGTCTTTTTTGCAAAAATTTAATGGCGAATTCGGTCATTTCCTCAAGCGAGGGTTCGTTACCTGCGCCGCGTAGTCGCTCTGCATCAAAAAACATTTCTCTAGGCTCAAATAGGCCAAGTATTTGCTGCTTGTCATCTACAGCCAGATTCTTGAACTGTTCCTTATTCCATATGTATTTGCGTTGCGAGCGGCCTGCAAGCCATTCTTCGATCAGATTACGCCCATCAGAGCGTTTGCCCATGATTGCCGGGTACTCTGCATCTTTGCTTGTGTTGGGCAGGAAATTTTCTCTGCCGCCGCCAAGTATTAAATCAATGCCATCGCCATGACTAAATTCGACCAACTGCTTTGCTATGTCTGAGCAGCCTTTTTGCCGAGCCTCCTCAGGGATGCTGGTATCGTTTTCCCACTTTCTATCAGGAGAATGGGCGTAAGTAGCCGCAGGCGTTGCATCGGTAATTCTTGAGGTTGAGATAAGGCCAGTAACGAGACCGGCATCTTCAACTATCTCGACCATTGTGGGTGACGAATCTTTGCTCACCGAGTCGCAGTTACCCCGGAGGTACTCAGGGCCTACGCTTATGACGCCGGATCTTGTTTTTCTGCCGGTCATTATTGCGCTCATAGTGCCGGCAGAATCAGGAATTTGACCGTCAGTAGTGTAGGTTTTAACGAAGGCGACATTTGGAAAGCTCTCGAAACTCAGCGAGTGTGCTTCGGCATCGACGCCGAGTTGTTGTCCCTCGAATATCCTGGCCGCTGTGACAGTGGTTATACCCATGCCGTCACCGATGAAAATTACCGCATTTTTTGCTTGGGTCTGTGCTGCAAAGAAAATGGTTAGGTAAAGGAAGAAGGTTTTCAGTGCTCGCATATCGACAGCTCTTTTTGGCTTTTAGTGCAGCAGACTGTAAATTTTAGAGGTCGCAAATGCAACAATGCGGGATTGTCGGTTGGCCTTTACATGGGAGGCTGCCGTTTAGGAAGAAGTCGCCTGGCTTAGTTCTTTGCAAAGCACTTCTGCAATTAGACGTAAACTATAGGTTATGGGTCTTTTACTGATCTGTATTGAGTGCTTTTTCCCAGTATTGTGTTTGATATAGAAATCCAACGTAGCCGCGGACTAAAAGTTTGCCGTCTTCTAACCAAACTTTGCCTTTGAAACTATCGCCAATTTTGGGGTCGAAGACGCTGCCTTTTTGCCAAACGTTCTTTTTCAGGGTGAGTCCGTTAATGATTTCCATACCAATGACTGGTTTGCCATAAAGATCACCTTTGCATTGCTCGCACATGGGGTTTTTATCGCCTGGCGTGTGTACGGCAATAATGTTGGCGTACAACTTAGCATCTTCAATTTTGACCTCTACGGTGGATAACAAGCTCCCGTCTTCATCAAATGTATTCCAAAGCCCGGTAGGGGCAAGGTTGGGTTCAGCGAAAATATTTGTAGCTAAAAAGAGAGTGATCACCAAAACTGCTCTGCGCACTGTTTGTTCCTTGTTTGAGTTGAAGTGTATTCAGGAGGCTGACTCAGGCCGTAAAAAATTCTTAAGCCTAACTGTACCAAAGATGATCTTTACCGTGTGTCTAAGTTTTGCTCTTACATAAATCTAAACCAAGATTGACGGCTAACTGAGGAGTGTTGACTAATTTTTGTCTAAACTAGGCGCGATGCGCAAGAAGGGCCAACTGGTTTGGTGAAAGAAAAGAATGCCTGCGTATCGGCCGCAGGCCAGAGTGCTAGAACGAATATTTCGTGGGGTTTAATGGCTGTAGTCGCTGCTAGTGAGTTTAATACTTTCAGACATTTAGTCAGCTATCCAGACGTGACGTCTTACACCCCAGGGTTAGCGAGAAGAGCTGCGCCGCAGGGCATGATGTGACACGCAAATACAATCGCCTTTACGCCTAATGCGATGGTCCTACGATTAGTTCGAACCCTAGACTCTAGGTAACTTTTCTCGCCTCAGCCGAATTCCCGCGATCGATGCTTTTGCTGAATGTCCGTGTTTTTGCATCTTTTGGCCAAGTAGATGGCTCTCGGGAGCCGCGTTCTCTGGCCGGATGCGCGCCTCGCGGCACACAAAAAATTGTCCTGTGCCTGCTCTTTAGCGTTGACCGCGCTCGAGTTTCTCGAGCTTAAAACCTACGGCAGAACCCTCTTCGAATCCCGGCCAATAGTTATGTGCTTCATTAGGCACACCATCTTTTACTGAGTAGGTCGCTTCTGCGCCGTCGGGGTGGACGTCTAAGAACTCCAGCATCGAGCTGTCACCCTTGAGGTGATAGGTGAAATACGCAGTGGCGAAATGGTCCATTACGTTGTTCATGCGCACGTTGTCCCACACGGGGTCTGTGTAGTGATCTGCGCCTTCACCTGTTGCGCTGTCTAGTATTTCGCGGGGTACTGGGTAGGGTGCGCCTGCATTGTGACCTGCGTTTTTATACGTGAGTAGGTAGCGATCGCTGTTGACCGCCGCTTTGTAGATTGCACGTACTCCGTTTTCATAACCCGAGACGGTGTCGGCGTCGCCGGCGAGGTAGAATGTTGGTATTTTGATGCCAGCTAAGTCTAGCTCACTCCAGAAACCTCTTTCCATGCCCCATGGCGCAATAGCGAAGCCCGCTTTAATGCGTGAATCGAGATTGTCCCTATACTCAGGATTGCTTGTTGCGTGCTGCGCTAGTAACTCATTGGGTGGTCCTATGGATGACGGCAAGACTGTGTCGCTATAGCCACCTCCGAGGTTGTTCACGAGCCCGTAACCGCCCATTGAGTAGCCTACGATACCAGTGTTGTTAGCATCGAGCATGCCGTCAAGGAAGCTGTCTGCATCAGTAGACAACGCAGCCATGCTTGCGATGACGAAACGCTGATCCAGAGGCCGATTATACAAAGTGCTCGAGAACGCCTGTTGGTCATCATAGGTGCTGTCTGCATGGTCAATTGAAACCACAACAAAGCCCTTGCTCGCCAAGTTCTCGCCAAGGTGAATCAACAGGTAACGGTTGCCGGGGTAACCGTGAGAAATAACGATTAGCGGAAATGCACCTTTTGTTGTGTCCGGCGCGGCATCACGCACAGCTTGACCAGCAAGTGTTGCAGTGATCCCTGGATTGCGCGTAATTGCATGATATTCTCCCCCACGGGACTGACCCTTTGCGAGCTGGGACGGATACCAAACTTCCACTGTTAAGCTGCGGTCATAGATTGCAGTTGCTGCGCCGGGCTGAGTGTTCAGCACGTCTGCGCGAGAAGGGTCCACCAATGTTAATGTGCGTACGCCTATGTCGTAGTCGCCGTAGGCGGCTAGGGTGGGCGCATCAGGGCGAATTGTATCTATATGGTTAACTTGGGCATTGCTTGGGACAGAATTCATGATGAGCACTCCTGCGAAGGTCAGAGTTGTAGCGGCCTTAGCAGCCATTGAAGTGAAAGAGGTCTTTCGCAGGGGCGAATGCGCGCTCGTCCTATTAATAAACATAGTTAAATCCAACGAATAATTTTGCAGGTGAATGAGAAACCCAGACTATTACCTCAGGGTGGCGCGACGCAATGCCTTGTGGCGATGGTGGTTACTTATTTTCGCTCCGGCCTCAATGTGGCAGCCGGGACCCACGCTCAAGCCTTACTGGCGATAGGGAGCTATAGCAAGAAGGTGGGTAGGAATGCGCGGCAAAGCCTGCTCAAAGAAAATCGGCCCAGCCTGTATGGGCAAGACCTTCGCGAATAAGCAGGTGTTAGTTAAGTGAAGAGAGTACATTCTGGTTAGTTTTCAAGGCGCCTTGGGGGAGGTTATGTGTCGAATAATGTAAAGATAATTAAAAATTTCATTTAGTTGAGCAATGCGGTGATTTGCTTTATTGAGGATATGTTTGAGTTTATCTGGTATGCCAGTCAGGTTAGTAAGGATGCACAAAGACATAAGTTATCTGAGGCAGGGCTGACACCTACAAATAGGATTATGTGCGGTACTAAGCGTAGGCGGTTCTGGGTGCGTGAAGGCTGGCAGTTAGTAAATAACAATGATGTGAAGAGATACCTGTTTAATAAAGACAATAGTAAGCATGTATGGCTGATAGACGACTTAGGTTATCAGCACAGTGTTACTGGGGAGAAGCATCCTCTGCTTGCTCAGTACAGCAAAAAAGCTCTGTAAAAGATAAGTGTGAGAGCCATTGCTGGATCCTGTAAGCGGTCTGAGGTAACAGTAATTAAGTTATTTTTAGTGGCCTGTTGCTGGTCTTTAGCAGTCTATGGAATCTCTGGAAGTCTCTAGTTTACTGGGGTTTGCTAAAGCAATTGTGGTAACAGGTTGCTTGAGAAGGTGCTATTTTACGTTGGTTCTCTAGAGTTAATGCCAGAGCCACCCTAGAGGTCTAAATCAAGTTTGGTAAAGGTAGGAAAGCCGGTGGAAGTTCAGTGTTATAGGGGTCTTAGGGCGATAAAGGTAGATGTATAGGGAAAAATTTGTAGAGTAGAGGTTGCAAGTGTCTGCGCTTATATGAACCTCTGCGAGCGTTTAAACAAGTGCATCTCCACCAGCTTTGCTGTAACCCTCTAATTTACTGCTGTATTTATGTGTTGGTCTGAGTTTGCTATGGTTTAGGTCTAAGTTATCACCTAGCCTCTTAGACAATTTGAGCGTTCAAAATGCAAAAAATATTGCTACTCGTGACAATGTCCTTAGCCGCAATTGCGTGTGGCGGCGGCGGTTCTTCGGCAGCGCAGTTACCAACAAAAATACACCGCGACTACGGCTAGTAACACTGCAACTGCGCCCACCAACAATACGACGCCGGCGACACAAAGTTGGGACCTAAGACGGGTTAGCCCAAGTGTCGCGAACACTAGCCAAGCTAATGTAAACGCAGTACTAGACCACATCTTTACCGACCAAGCTGTGCAATCGGTTTTAGTCAGTAAAAATGGTTTAACGATTGGCGAACGCTATGCCACTGGTTACGACAAAGACAGCTACGGTACAAGCTGGTCAGTGGCCAAGAGCTTTTATAGCGTAGCCATAGGGGTAGCAATAGACGAAGGCTTGATTGGCTCAGTGGATGACAAAGTCAGCGACACAATCACCGAGTGGCAAAATACAGATAAAGCAGACATCACCCTGAAACAAGTACTGCAAATGCGCGGGGGATATTCTAATCAAGACAATATATTCAACAGCTCCGATCAAACCGC
>CAJJAQ010000033.1 GCA_905182095.1 uncultured Pseudomonadales bacterium
CAAGGCAAGGCAAGGCAAGGCAAGGCAAGGCAAGGCAAGGCAAGGAAACCATTGAAAGCAGGATATTGAATCTATTTGTGCAACTAAGCTTAACCAATCACCGCCTTCTTTCCCGTGCGAATAAAACATCTTCGCCTAGGCAACATCTGCCAACCCTACATAGGCACTGCAAATATATTCTGCGTCTATTGCTTCTGAGTTGCATCGTTACAACGCCTCTGACCCATCGTTGGCCTTGACGAAACACGGGCCTGTTCCGCAATACTGTCAACGGCGGAGTTCAACCGCGCGTCATGCAGCTGCTATATATAGGCAACACCAATTTCGTAACCCTTTAGTGAGATCTAACACAGCCTTTATATTTCCGCTAAAAGTTACTGTTATTAAATTGAAGGCCGCGGCTTCCAGGGCCTATGCGCGAGTTACCCTATAATGAGAAGGGCTAGACGAAGCAAAAAGGCGCTCCAAGCTACCCAAAAAGAGCAGGCGCCCCTAAACAAGTTCGCGAAAGCACCCTTCAATTTTTCTATACGGCAAATATTCGGCCAAAATATCAACCCCGACCCAGTAAAAATTTCCCCGCACAAAAATACGGCAAGCAAAAGCGGCAAGGTTTTTCCATTCATATCACGCTACTGCCGCTTTAGTGGCAAAGCACAACCGCTTGTCAGGCAGCTAATCTGAAGAAAAAAAATATTTCGCAAATAAATTGAAAATAGTTTTTTGCCGCAAACAGCCGTTTTCGCTGCTTTTTCGGCCAGTCAGTGCCGCTTTCTTGCCGCTCCACTAGCCATGCCGGTTCGGCGTTGCCGCTTTACACCATTAATGCTAAGTGGCGCCATAAAACCGCCTAAAGAACATATCTAGAAGCCCGATTAACTCTCTGTCGCAAGAAGCGATTCGCGGAAGGTTCACAGGAACACCGCTTACGCAAAACAAAATTTTAGGAGAAGACTTATGGCTTTAGTAGTAAATACAAATGTGAACTCACTCACAGCTCAACGGGCTCTTGCTTTTGCCGACTCTCTTCAGGGTGAGGCGATGACAAGATTATCAACTGGTAGCAAGATAAACAGCGCATCTGACGATGCTGCAGGTTTGGCCATTGCACAACGTATGACCTCACAGGTTAACGGTTTGAACATGGCTATTAAAAACGCCAACGATGGTATCTCGCTGACTCAGTCAGTTGAAGGTGCGCTGGTAGAAGTTTCGGATATGCTGCAACGATTAAGAGAACTATCGGTACAATCAGCAAACGACACGAACACGGGAGTTGACCGCTCCGCAATCCAAGAAGAAGTAAATCTTTTGGTAGCAGAAATTACACGAGTTTCCGCCAACACACGTTTCAACAATCAACTGGTGCTTGATGGCAGCTTTACAAACAAGCAGATTCAAGTAGGTACTGAAAGCGGAGAAACAATCAACTTTTCTTTAACCTCTACTTCTGCAAGTAGTCTTGGCGCACATGAAGTTGTTGGTGACGTAATCGCTGCAACAGCTGGCGCAGGTAATGGCGATGTCGCTAACGGTGTAGATGACGCTGACGACATTATTCTTAATGGTAATAGTGTCACTAAGACAATTGCTGTTGCAAAAGGCGATTCTGCAAAAAACGTAGCTGCAAATATTAATGCAGTAGCGGGCGAAACAGGCGTTAGTGCAACTGCGAAGACCTACGCCGTACTACATAACGAATATGGCGAAGACCAAACCTATAGCCTCAAGATCAATGGCAAGACAACTGGCGACTTCGTAATGAGCCGCACCAACATTGCTGACGCCGTTGACAAGATTAACTCAATCTCAGGTTCTACAGGTGTTACAGCCTCTTCAACTAGCGACAACAAGGTAACTCTTTATAGCTCTGGCGGAGCTGATATGCTGGTTGAGAACGAGAAGTCTTTAACTAATCTGCGTATGAAAACTGTTAAACATGACGGTGTTACAGCAGAGACGGCGCTGGCAATAAATGCGGTAAAAAACGATGCATCTAGCTTAGCGGCGAGCACAGATTTTTATGTGCAAAACGCAACAAGTGGAGTGAACACTAAGTTCACTACCGTAACTACGCACAATCAGCATGAGTATTCGACGCTGATCAATAATGCGCTAGGCACGACTGAAGGTACTGCGGCCATCCGTGTGACTTCAACAGATGCTACCGCTTTGACCACCGGTAATTATTATCTAAAGCAAGAGTCTACTGGCGATGTCTTCACGGTATTGGTTAGCGGTAACGATGCTGCGGCATGGCAGACTGGTTTGGGCAACGCAACGCACTTTGGTGGAGATCACGATGGCGACGCGAAAAACCTTACAACTTATCAAGATGTGACTGCATCCATATCAGGCGGTAAAGTACAGCTGGCAGGTGACCGCATGTTTGGAGACTTCAATGTATTCAGCGATTCAACCCTTGCGACTAACATGGCAAACCAAACTCACGCAAACCACAAGGTAGGCATTGAGGGCACAGGCATAGATGTAAGGTCTGCGGATGGTGCCGTAAATGTGGACACCGACTTTATCGCGACCGCTGCTGAAAACGCCGCAGGTACTACTACAGTAGTTTTGGGTGGTAACGCAGGTGTGGCATTAATTGGTACGGAAGACACGGCAGCAAATGGTGGTGCCTCATTGCTCGTAGCTCAGCAAATAACCATTACTTCAAGTGGTGATGACTCGGGTGCAACGGTCACGGTAACAGGAACTAATGCAGACGGGTCAACCCTTTCAGAAACCCTGACAGGCGCCGCCGCAGCTGCAACAGTTACGACCATAAACCGTTTTCAGACAATTACCGGGGTTGTGATGAGCGCCGCCAGCGTTGGAACGATCGACGTAGGTGTAGAAGGTTCTTCAGTTGACTACAACTACAAAGGCGCAAGAAACTTTGGTGATTTTAGTCTCAGCACCGCTGCGACCGCTGGTACCTTGCAGACTTCAAGCACTGTAACTGGTGATATCGACTCACAAGACCTTGCTCTTGGTGCTTCCGGCGCGACTGACTCGGCAACAATTCAGGGAACACTGAGCTTGAAATCAAGCAAAGTGTTTTCTGTCACTCAGTCGGGTACTGAAGCTGCAGCTAACGACAACTACTTTACGACTAAAGCATCTGCATTGAACACAGTTGCCAATGTTGATCTAAGAACTCAAGCGGGCGCAGCTGCGGCCCTTGCGGTATTAGATGGCGCCATCGAGAAGATCTCTAGCTTAAGATCCGACTTGGGTGCGATCGAAAACCGACTAGATCACACAGTCTCTAACTTGATGAACGTTTCTGTAAACACAGAAAGCGCTCGTTCGAGGATTCAAGATGCGGATTTCGCAGCTGAATCTGCCAAGCTGTCTAAGGCTCAGGTCTTAAAACAGGCTGGTGTTGGAATGTTGGCACAAGCGAATGCTGGCTCTCAGCTAGTACTTCAGCTTCTTCAGTAATAGCTCCCCCCTTTAGCTATCTACATTACTGAAACGAATAAGGCCGCCAGAGCAATCTGGCGGCTTTTTCTTTGGCTTGAATAAAGCACTGCCTTAATACTGAAAGTTCTTACCCGCTATTCGCTATTTTATTAACATCGGCAAAGTCTAAACGCTCCTAATAAGCCAATTTTGTGGCGCAAACTTTGCCACAAAACCTGGCTTTCACCGACTTACAAGGGGCCTACCATCCTCTAGCCTTCCCGGAACATAAACCTCCTACACTCCTACATAGAAGCATCAACGCTCTGATCTAAAATAGAGAATTAAGGATTCTATTCAAGCACGCCGCCTAAGCAGAACGTAAGCAGAACGTAAGCAGAACGTAAGCAGGCTGATGCGACCACTACGAGATATGAGCCAAGCACTACTCTAGTTATTCATTAGCCCAGGTAGCCGGGTAGCCAAAAACCACACTACAACCAGCACAACCAACCTTGCCACCTTTATTACTTGCCTAAAGTCGCACTCATAGCCCAGACCTAGCAATCAGATCGCCGCCATCTCTAAACGGATAAGGGTATTACAACCCCAAACGATTCATAACCAAACCGGTTAATAAACAAAACTACACCCTAGAGCCAAGCCATAAAAAATAGCGAGTTATAGAAAACTATCGCAGCCGACCCACGCACAACACCGGTGTTAATATCACTTTGCTCCAGCCCGTTTTTGCTTTCGCTACATTACATCGCTTCTTTAGATAGCCAACATAGTTGGCAGCGTGACGAAATCTGCCTGCCAGACGAGCTTTGGGTGTGGGTCAGCTCCTACGATAGAGAAACATCGCTAAAGTCGCCAGGTCAAGTTGCGCGCCAAACAACACTGCTTATTGGAGGTGAATAGTTCTTTGTACTCTTAAGTTGTTGTGCAAACGCTATGTCGACAGTCTGATGGTGCGACCAATCCCCCTAATGAAATCCCGTACCGCCACTCAATCACAATCTGCCCTGGCTGAAGGCGTTGACCTTTACTTTATTTAATAAGGTCTGGGTCCTAGAATCCACGCAGCCCAAACCCACTGAATTTAGAAACTGGCAATTATTTGCCGTTTGTTGTCATTTTCTTGAAAAAAACCTAAAGATTTAGCAAAAGCGCCCGATTAACTCCTCGAAGACGGCAAAAGATTGCCGCTTTCGTTGGTTTTCGGCAGGAACTTGCCGTACGCCAGCAACTTTAAGTTGCGAAGTATGGGAGTGCCTTTAGCGGGGCACTCATCATGGTTGGGGTCATTATGGTTAAAACCATACTCACGTAGCTTTCTAAAACTAAATTTTAGAGGCTTAGTTATGAGTTTAGTCATAAACACAAATATCGCATCTTTGAATGCGCAGAGGTCATTGGTCAAATCCGGAGCAGAACTTAGTACTGCAATGGAAAGGCTGTCTTCTGGTAAGAAAATTAACAGCGCCGCCGACGACGCTGCTGGTTTTGCAATTGCCGAAAGAATGACCGCACAAGTAAGAGGCCTGAATATGGCTGCAAAGAATGCCAATGATGGCCTTTCGATGCTGGCCACTATTGAGAACGCGACCAACGATGTAACAGACATGTTGCACCGCATGCGCGAACTCGCAGTTCAGGCGGCGAACGATACCAACAGTGCTACGGACCGTGGGTATATACAAACAGAAGTTACCGCGTTGATCGCTGAGATTGACAGAGTTTCTACTGACACGAAATATAATGGATCTGTTGTCCTAGATGGAAGTTTTGCTACTAAAAAGCTTCAAGTAGGTACTGAAGCATCTCAGACCATTACATTTTCAGTAGCTGATGTTGATACAGCCGCGCTCTCAGTAGCAGCAGTAGACGTATCAACTCAAGCCGGCGCGGGTACCGCGTTGACGTCGATTTCTGCAGCGATTGAAACCGTTGCAGGACAAAGAGCCGGATACGGCGCATTGCAAAATCGACTGGAGTATACGGTGTCTAATTTGATGAACGTCTCTGAGTTTACTCAGGCAGCTCGTTCTAGAATTGAAGACGCAGACTTTGCAGCAGAAAGTGCGCGCCTTTCTAAGGCGCAAGTACTGCAGCAAACCGGCACAGCGATGTTGGCTCAGGCGAACGCTTCGCAACAATTGGCTCTGTCATTGTTTCGATAGCAAATAACCACTCGATGGGTGGACTCAAACTCGGGGTCGGGTTTGTTTTTACCTAATTGAGACCTGCCCGATTGAGATCGGCATCCACACTGATCAACCTAACTACCAACCGATCAACCTACCCCCAGCCAATAGATTCTTGATGGGTGAGTAAATGCGCTGATCAAAGCAATATCGGCAAACCGGCACCCTACACCCAAGTCAGAAACGGCCAATTGGCATGAAGTCGAAACAGCAAAATTACCCACCGCAAAGCGTCTTTCTATACCAGCTACTTTTATACGTAACTTTTACCCACCTAAATGACGAGCCGTTCCACGACTTTTACTCAACCTATTGCCCGCCAACCATTAGTTGAACACAAATTTCCGTTAGCCGGGCGCCGTTATCGGTATTTATAGCAAACAATCCATACCCAATTGGCTCGTGCCTTTCTCATCCACCTTATAAGCATTTGACATTTTAATAACCAAAGCCGACTTCGAGGATATCTAGCAGCAATTTTTTTACGACTCCCTATTAGCGCCTAGCAAACCGACGCCAACTCGAAATAAAACTTATGTTTTCGACAAATCATTTTATACGCTCATTGCCGCTTTTAGCGCGCTACGGCGACTCCCCACCTCCAATACGGCAACCGTGTGCCGCTCGAAGCGGCAATTTTTTGCCTTTTTTTCAATTTTTTCCTAAAGGTTTGCCGTATCGCCCCGATTTACTCTTTGTACGCGGCAAGAAGCTGCCGCATTAAAACAAAGCGGCAATTCTTAACCTCAAATATGAGGCACAAAGTTGCCGCAAAATATTAGACAAAACAGGGGTCTGTTATGAGCTTAGTAGTTAATACCAACATCGGTTCTTTGAACGCACAACGTTCACTCGCCAACTCTTCTAAAGAATTGGCAACTGCCATGGAGCGTTTGTCTTCGGGTAAAAAAATTAATTCAGCGTCGGATGACGCGGCTGGCTTTGCTATCGCTGAGCGTATGACTGCTCAAGTACGTGGTCTGAACATGGCTACAAAAAATGCTAACGACGGTCTGGCCATGCTAGCAACCATCGAGAACGCAACTAATGATGTTACTGACATGTTGCAACGTATTCGTGAACTAGCCGTTCAAGCAGGTAACGATACAAACTCACTTACTGACCGTCAGTACCTACAAACAGAAGTGAACTCGCTACTTAAAGAGATCAACCGTGTTGCCGACCAAACAAAGTACAACGGCTTAGCAGTACTAGACGGCTCACGTACTGGTGTTATTCAGACTGGAACCGAAGCCGGTCAAACGACTGCCTTCAACATTTTGGCTATTGATACAGACACATTGGGTCTAACCATAGCTGCTTATGAACCAGGTGTTGGCGGTGCTGCGGGTACAGCGGCTACAGTCTTCCAAGCAACTGCTGCTGGCGTTATGACATTGGATGCAACCGTAATACCAATGAGCATTTTGAGCGCAAGCGATGCTGCCGCTTCGTTGACGGCAATCTCCACAGCGATTGAGCAAGTAGCATCTAACAGAGCTGGCTACGGCGCACTGTCAAACAGATTAGAGTACACAGCCTCTAACTTAATGAACGTTGCTGAGTTCACCACTCAAGCAAGATCACGCATCGAAGATGCTGACTTTGCCGCAGAAAGTGCACGCTTGTCTAAAGCACAAGTGTTGCAACAAACGGGAACTGCGATGCTAGCGCAAGCCAATGCAGCATCACAGCTCGCAATTCAGTTGATCCGATAGGGTCTGTCTATCAACTGAAAAGTGCCTCTACCTGACATGGGTTAGGTAGAGATCTTTCTCTGGCCAGGGGCTCACGACCCCTTTAGCTGAGAATGCTGAAGAGCCCCTGGTCCGGGGCCTTAAGAGAAAGAACGCATTACGCCAAGAAGACACTCAAACTGAGCCTATTCCACTGAGTGTCTTTTTCTCAAAGCAGACAGATCTTGCCGTTTGTTTTCTCTTACCTGAAAAAAACTTCTAAAGTTTTATCCCATAAGCCCGATTAACTCCTTGAACGCGGCAATTCATTGCCAGCAAAACGGCCATAAACAGCCATTTTGCCGAACCTTTGCCGCTTCTGTGCCGATTTTGCCGCGTGTATTGCCGACACACAAAATAATGTAGATAGCTAAAGGGGTTTAGCAAATGGGAATGGTCTTAAATACGAACATTGGTGCGATTCAAGCGCAACGTGCGTTGACTGAATCGAGAGCAGAGATGGAGAAAGCGATGGAACGCTTAGCCACCGGCTTAAGAATTAACAGTGCAGCGGACGATGCAGCGGGGCTTGCCATGGTTGAACGTATGAATTCCCAGATTAGAGGGCTGACAATGGCGACAAAAAACGCCAATGACGGCATTGCTTTAATTAAGACCACCGAAAATGCGTTAGTAGAGGTCTCGGGCATGCTTCAGCGTATGCGAGAACTGGCCGTTCAAGCCGCCAACGCAACTAATTCTGACACTGAGCGTGCGTTTGCAAACGATGAGATCAATCAATTACAGCAGGAAGTATCTCGGGTTTCAGCGAACACTCGATACAACGGCACACAAATTCTTAATGGCAGCTTCAGCGCTAAATCGTTGCAGGTCGGCATCATGAGTGGAGAGGACATCAGCTTCTCCATCGATTCTGTAGAATCCGGTTTACTTGGCGTTTATGAAGCCGTCAGCCCGGCAATTGCGCCTGTTGCAGTGAGCAGTACCGCCTACGCCAGTACCAACAACGGCGTTGACGGTGACGACTTAACTATAGTCGGCAATGGCAATTCGCGAACAGTCACAATTGAAACGTCCGAGACGGCAAAAGATGTCGCAACTAAAATTAACGCCGTTGCTGGTGCCACAACCGTGCTCGCTCAAGCGAGAACTACGGCACTTTTTTACTCGAGCTCTGCCACAGATGTGAGCTACACCATCAAAGTCAATAATGTAGAGACTGCCGCGTTCACTTTATCCAGTGCTGGCGTAACAGATGCCGTAACAAAAATAAATGCTATTACCGCATCTACGGGCGTTATGGCTTCTGCAACATCAGACGGTAAGGTCCGATTAATTGACCAAGATGGCGATAATATTACGATAGAAAATACAACGGCCACCGTAACTTCCCTCTATGTAGGCGCTTTGGAAAACGACGGCGCTACCGCCGCAGCGGCAGGCAACGTGGCCAACTTGCTGGCATCTGG
>CAJJAQ010000034.1 GCA_905182095.1 uncultured Pseudomonadales bacterium
ATCACCTCTCTATATCGTTTGCGTCGATGACCTGCATTGGCCAAAGGTATCTCCCGAGCAAATGGACGAGCAGCAGCGGTAGGCACTTATCCCACAAAGCGGCGCGTAACTTTAACTATATTTATATCTATATCTATAACTAGAACTAGAACTAATCCAAACTTACCCACTGGGCGCCCTGCTCGGCACTGGCGACTACGCTTTGAATAAACCGCATACCGCGCACCCCCTCAGCAATACCTGGGTAGTCGGCAACGTCCACAACACCCAGTAAGTGGTTGCAAAAATTTCTATAGACCTCGGCAAAAGCCTCCAAATAACCTTCTGGATGTCCCGGCGGCAGTCGCGTGGCAGCAATGGAATGAGGGCCAGTGCCCGCCCAACCCGAACGCAAAATTTGCGTGGGGGCGTCTGCGTATCTAACAATCAACGAATTGGCGTCATCCTGACGCCACTCAATGCTGGCTCGATCACCAAATACTTGAAGTGTTAGATCATTCTCTTTGCCAAGCGCAATTTGACTGACACTGAGTACACCCTTCGCGCCCCCAGCAAAACGCAATAAGACATTGCCGTCGTCTTCCAACTGCCTGCCGGCGACAAAAGTTGTAGTGTCTGCACAGAGGGCTTCAACCTTTAGGCCGGTAACGTAACTCATAAGGTTTTCGCCATGACTACCAATATCTCCAAAACAACCAGCCGCCCCAGCGCGCGCTGGATCAGTACGCCAATCTGCTTGCTTATTGTCCGGCATTGGCTGGGCTAACCAACCTTGTAAATATTCGCAATTTACCCGTCGAATGGAGCCTAAATAACCTTCTTGGATCAGCGCTCGGGCTTCCCGAATCATTGGGTACCCGGTGTAATTATGAGTCAGTGCAAAGTGCAGAGCAGAGGCATCAACTTTGCTCTGTAGCGCTAACGCCTGCTCAACATCAAAGGCCACGGGTTTATCACAAACCACATGAAACCCAGCGTCTAGTGCTGCCATTGCTACCGGGAAGTGCAAATGGTTGGGTGTAGCGATAACAACAAAATCCATGCGCTGACCCTGGGGCAACTGCTGCTCCGCCGAGAACATTTGCGCATAGGACTCGTAGGATCGGCTCTCGGGTAGCCGGTAAATAGTTTTACCAGACTCTATGGAACGCTGCGCGTTAGCAGAAAATGCACCGCAAACTAAAGTCGCCAGCCCATCCATTTCTGCGGCCATACGATGCACCGGGCCGATAAAAGACCCTACACCACCGCCAACAAGCCCAAACTTCAATTTTCTCACGTTAATTTTTCAGCCTCGTTTTATCTGTCGTTTATAGCGCCGCGCAAATCTTTATGCACGTTTTCTTTCGGGGTGTCACATTACAAACTACGGGTTAGGATACGGTATTGGGAGAAACTTATGAGTACACAAATAGTACCTATTTCGGTACAGCTTTACAGCGTCAGAGAGGCCTCCACTGAGAACTTTGATCAAGTCCTAGATATTATTGCGCGGCTTGGTTTTAAGGGCGTAGAACCCTTTCACCTCTTTGGCAAAACCCCCACCGAGTTTAAAAAGCAGGTAGAAGACCTCGGCATGGAAGTTTCTTCCACACACTTCCCTTGGGTAAATCGTAACCCAGACATTGGCCGCGTGGCTGGCATTGTTAAAGAATTGGGACTCAATCGAGTGCCCGGTGGCTATGTCCCCGATGACTTTAAAGATATGGACGCGATCAACCGCACGATTGAGACCACTCAAGCATTTGTTGATCAGCTCAAACCTTATGACCTGACGTTGTTCCTGCATAACCATTATTGGGAATTTGACGAAATCCAAGGTCGTCCCGGCTATCACTATTTACAAGATGCCATTCCGGAACTGAGCTTTGAGCTGGACACCTACTGGGCAGCCAATTTTGGCAAGAATGACCCCGCAGAAGAATTAACTCGCATTAAAGAGCGCACGCCACTGATGCATATTAAGGATGGTCCGTTAAAACCGGATATGCCCCATGTGGCCGTTGGCGGCGGTGCAATGGATATTGCCAAAGTATTCGCAGCGGCCGATCCAGAGGTTTTTGAATGGGCTGTGGTAGAACTAGATTCTTGCGCAACGGATATGCTCACGGCAATCGCGCGTAGCTACAAATACTTAACAGAAAATGGATTGGCTGCAGGCAATGTCTAAAATAAAATATGATTTCGGTAGTGGTCGTTCAGACCCCGCAACTTTCCCAGTCGCTGCACTGCAAGCCGCTGCGATTAAAGTCATTGCAGAACAAGCAGAAGCGTTGACCCAATATCCAGGGAATTTGGGTCATGAAGGCATGCGTATCGCCATGGCCGAACGCGAGGCAGACCGCGAAGGTCTCGCAATTGATCCTAACCACCTGCTGCTAACCAATGGCTCCATGCAGGGCGTCACCCTCACTGCCGAGGCGTTACAAGACAATCCCGGCGACACCGTATTGGTAGAAGAATATTGCTACCCGGGCACCCTTAGCGCTTACCGCAGTCTGAAGTACGACATGGTGGGCATTCCCTTAGATGAAGGCGGCATGTGCCCTGATGCGGTAGAAGCTGCGCTGTCTAGACTAGCTAAAGAAAAGCGTCTGCCAAAATTTATTTACACCATCAGCACTTATCAAAACCCGACCGGGTTTGTGATGCCCAAGGCCCGACGCCTACAGATTATAGAACTGGCCAAACACTACAACGTGCCTATCGTTGAAGACAATTGCTATGCGGACGTGCACTACGATGGCCCGCTGGAACCTGCCTTTTATGCGCTGGACGATGACCCGAATCAGATTTATCTCTGCTCGCTGTCAAAAATTCTCGCCCCGGGACTTAGGCTGGGTTACATCTATGCCCGCCCACCCATGTTAGAAAAAATCATGGCACGCAGACACGACGCAGGAAGTAATTATCTAGCCGCCGCCATCGCCGCAGAGTTCTACAAAGAAGGTATTCAAGCACACGCTAAAGCCACCAACCCCGTACTCAAAGAAAAGCGTGACTTGACCCTTGCCGGTCTAGAAAGCGAGTTGAGCGACATTTGCGTTTGGTCTGAACCCGTTGGCGGACTATTTATTTGGGTGCGCATACCCGAAGATGTCGACAGAAAAGCACTACGCGACATGGCATTGGGCGAAGGCCTTAACTTTCTACCGGGCCAGTCCTTTCACTACCAGCGTAAAGATGTTGCCTACTTACGCTTAGCCTTTGGTCATCTGACCTTTGAGCAAATCAGCGCAGGCATTCCTATATTGGCTAAATGTATTCAAAGCTGCCGCGGCAGTAATGAGCGCAGAGATTTCGACAGCCTTTTTTAGCGGCACTCAGCTCAGAGCATTTAGATAGAAAACGCTGAGGCTGACTACTTTTATTTTCAAGAGCACTGATTAGACAAACAAGAAAAACAGGAGAAACTAATGACGACCAAACTTCAACCAGGGGATTTGTTTCCAGACATTACCCTTAGCGGCGTAGACGGCAGTGAAATAAATTTGCCCGCCGATCTAAGCAGCCCGTTTACCGTAGTGCTATTTTACCGCGGCCATTGGTGACCTTACTGCCGCCGACTGTTAGTCGGCTATGAAGAGCGCCGTGAAGCGCTTGCAGCACAAGGGGTATCAGTGATTGCCGCAGCAGTAGACTCGTTAGAGAAAACCAGTGAGGTAGCGCAACCACTAGGCTTTCCAGTAGCTCATGGTGTGACCCGAGCCCAAGGCGATAGCCTCGGAGCATGGTGGGATGAGGGTAGAGACTTTATTCAACCCAGTGAATTTATACTCACCAAGAGCGGCAAGGTAATGGCCTCTACCTACAGCAACTCGCCTGTAGGGCGTATGGATTCAGCCGAAACGCTGACTCTCATTGAGTTTATTAACGCACAGAGAGCGAAAAAAGGTTGAGGACGTAGCTGCACATCACAGCAATGACAGGGCAGTCTGGAGCAATCCACACTGCCTTTTCTTTGGGAGGGTTTAATGTGCGCCGCCATCGAAAAAGCGCTTAACTTTTTATTCAGCCTACTTACTCAACTTTTTTGACAGCTGGTGAGTGGCTTGCTACTAAATTTTTACTAACTTTTTACTAACTTTTTACTAAGAGGGCACAGTTAAAGCCAAGATCGCCTTGTAGCCTTTCTGAATTTCCATTTGATCCTCAAAGCCTTTTGCAATGAGCATTTTGTGCGCTTCTTTTAGTTTGTAGTGCGGGCAGTTAACCACCAAGTGGTGCTCCAAATGATACTGCACGTTATAAGGTGCTATCAGCGCCCGCTCCCACCAACTGGCAATAGTCGTTCGAGTATTACGCAGGCGGTCATCGTTGTCCGGCACTACAGCATGCTCACCAATATTTCTAAGGCGCACAACAAAGCGGTTCCAAGTTAACGCTGGAACCCACCACAAAAGGAAGTACATATACCAAACTCCTGCCGCAGCGAAGCCTGCCAAGAACAGCAAATTGATTACAACATTAGGGCCAATTCTGCGCCAAGCGTTTGCTAGGCGTTGACTTAGAGTGTCGCCCTTGAATGCGGCACGAACAATACGTCCATATTGATCCCAACCGGTCTGCCCAGTGAGGTCGCGAATGACTTTGCGGCGAAATGAAGATTTAGAAATTGGAAAAGGTTTTGACAGCGCAAGATCTGGATCGTCTTCTTGCTGAGTATTCACATGGTGTTTTACATGGTACTTGCGATAAGTATCAATTTTTTCATCAGTAAAAGGACGATTAAGAATCCATTCACAAACCCAATCATTAACCTTGCGATCAGCGTACAACGCACCATGTGCACCGTCATGGGTGAGCACAAAAAGACCCAATTGCCGAGCGCCGATCACCATAATAGCTAGAATAACGGTTAACGGATTAGTCCAAATACTGGCAACAACCCAGGCACCCAAGATGACACCCCAACAATGCACAATAGCTAACGTACTACGCCAACCGGAAACTGTCCTCAGGTAGGCTATCTCAGTGGGCGAGAAAAAGTCTGTTGGACGCTGTAAATCACTCATAGAACCTCGGCAACACCGTACTAAATCAATCAAAAAAAAGCTTACTCCCTCTACCCCAGTATTTCTACTCGCTAGCTCGAGTTGCGCGCTGTTAAACAACAGCCCCTTGAGACCTCAGTTGAGCAATTTCAGACTCAGCAAAACCCAGCTCCTGCATTAGTGCATCAGTACTGTCCCCCGCTTCGCATGGCCCTTGCAAGGTGCGCTGTAGCTGTGGCCATTCAGACATCGCTCCATGCCGTAGCCCTACCCCATGCAAGGGGTGGGTGAACTTAACGGCCAACGCACTGGCAACAAAATGCTCGGCTTGAATGCGTTCCCCTGGCGTTGCGCCATCTGCTTGAATGCACCCCAGCCCCAGCGGCAGTAGCTTTTGCTCCCACTCTTGAGACGACAAATTCATTAAATCCGCAAAATCGCCTACCACGGCGTGGAATTGCTGTTGCTCAGCCGCGCTTGTGAGACCCACAAAAAGCCAACCCTCCTTACAGGGATAAAGCTGGTGATAAGGCCCTTTACCCAAATAACCTGTGTCCAATGCCACTCTGCGGCTTACGTCCTGCTGCAACAAAAAGTCGTCAAAATTCGCATAGGCATTAGCGCCAAACATATCTAGATAAACAATCTGGCCCTTGCCCAATCTGCGCACCGCAAGCAAACCCATGGTGGCTGCGCTGGCAACAACAAAAGACGTATTCGGATCTGGGTTGACCTCGTTAGCGCGAAATAGACGTCGGCTGGTTTCAAGTAACTCAGGATAAGCTTGCAGCTGACTGGGCAGCGGGCCAAATTGATAAAGCACACCCCCTAATGCGGCGCCAGGTATAGGGTGCGTGGAGGGGCGCAGTACGCCTGGCCCATTAGGTCCGTAACCATTTACCGACATATACACGAGCTTGGAATTGAGTGCGGATAAGCTTGGGTAATCTAGCCCCAAACGCTCAGGCACCCCGGGTCGATAGTTGTGAATAAACACGTCGGCCTTGGCTATTAGCGATTGGGCGATTTTTTGTCCCTCCGCAGACTTCAGATTCAGGGCAATACTCTCCTTACCTGTATTACACCGAGCAGCACCCAAACCAAAAGCCATTACGCGAAAGGGATCGCCGTCTATAGGTTCGATCTTAATCACTCTAGCGCCAAGGTCAGCCAGCATACTGGCGCCAAAGGGCGAGGCGATAATGGCTGCAGCTTCCACCACGGTAACGCCAGCCAAAGGTAGGGTTGCTTCAGTTTTCCCTGCGGTCCCTGAGATCCCTGAGATCCCTGAGATCCCTGAGATCTTAGATGCAGTTTTAGATGAAGAGACTTTTTGCTGCCAATTAAATGAAGCACGCAAAGATAGCCCAGCCATAGAAGTTGCTTCAGGACCGCCCGCAACCCGCCCCGGCGTTAAAGTGAAATCGCCCAATAGACCGAGCTGAGTTACGCCACCTGCTGCATCGCTGTGACCGTTAGCCACTATATCTGCATCTAATAACGCCTCTTGGGTGTTTTGATATGGGTGGCCGGCAACACCGCCATCAGCCAAAAAAAGATCCATCCACTGCTGCTGAGTACGGGTCTGCATCTGCATACAAATGCGTCGCCTAAAGTCCTCGGTAACTGCTTCACTAAAAGGTTCTTCGAGTAACTTAACTTCTTCAAGTACATCTTCAAGGCCAACTGCTTTGAGAAAATTTGCCTGCAGGTGCGGCAACAAATTTCCCAGCTGCAACCAGCGCCCGTCTGCGCATTGCACCGGTTGATAGCTGAGCATGGGCAACACCGCATGGGGGTCTGTATCTGGCACTGGCGAGGGATCTAGCTGGCTGGCACCCAAACCAACTAGATCATAAGCAGTAAGTGCACGCAGCATATTGGAGCGCAATAACTGCCCGTGACCGGTCTCAGTTCTATTAACCAGTTGGGCCAAAATGCCCGCAAGCAGTGCCTGACTGGCGCCATGAGTACCCACCTTAAGGGCGGGGTAAACTGGACCCGGACGCTCTGCCACACCTTCAAAAACCATCATGCGGCCAATGGCCGCAGCGACCAAAGATTCATCAGCGGCCAAACTTTCACCGTTGGCGGCTAGGTGACTATATTTACTATCTTCGCCAAAACCGCTGATTTGGCCTTGAATCAAGTCTGGGCGCGAAGTTGCAAAACTCGACTCGCCTAGCCCCAGGTGCTCAAGCGCATCCACCGCCAAGTCTGTCAGAAATACATCGGCGGAATCCAATATATGCTGGTGTATCTTGACAGCATCCTCACAAGCAACGCCCTGTGCCACGGCCAAATTGACACTTACGCGCTGCTTACCCCGATGCCAAACCCGGTAATCGTCCTCAGATTGCCCATATTCAAACCAAACTACTTGCGCGCCGAAATCTGCCAGAACCATACCCACCAAACCTGATAGGGGTCCGTTACCCACTTCTATTACGGTAATGCCGTCTAATATTTGCTGCACACGCGTCCCCCAACTGAATAATTTTTATGCTTTATCTAACTGTTATTTTGCTAGATTTCGGCTACCCCAGACCTTAAGAAACTAGCATATTCATTGTTTTGCAACATCATAGATGTGCCTTATTCTGGGCTGCTGAGCAACCAACACAGCGCGGTGAAATTAGCCTAACCAAAGGATGGTTCTGAGTTCGAACACGCAAATAAGGCAGCGTTCAAGACTACAGGTTATACTTCGAGGTTATGAATATAGAAAACCAAAAAGAACAAACCGAAATAACTTACCCGCTCACCGAAAGACCCGACGCTGGCACGACTATGGAAGTAGCCCCCGGCGTACGTTGGCTAGCCATGCCAATGCCTGGTTCATTAGGCTTCATTAACCTTTACTTGCTAGAAGACAAAGACGGCTGGTGGGTTGTGGACACAGGCTTAAGTAACGATCAAACCAAAGATCTTTGGGAAACAATCTTTGCCAACGAGCTTCAAGGTAAGCCGGTTATCGGTGTCATATGCACTCATATGCACCCAGACCATATTGGTCAATCACTGATGATCACAGACAAATTTCAGTGCCCGCTATATATGACCTGCGGCGAATATTATCAAGCCCGAGCATTTTCCAGCAGCGGCGGCTTCAGCCATAACAATTGGATCGGCAAGAAATTCTACAAGCAAGCAGGCATGCCTGACGATTACATGGAACAGATCGAGAAGATGTGGTCCACACGAGCAGCGGAAGGCATGACCATGCCTACTATGAGTGGCGGCTTTGAACGCCTAGAAGATGGTCAAGTGTTAACCATAGGCGACAACGATTGGCGCATAGTGGTCGGTTCTGGGCATTCACCAGAACATGCGTGCCTGTACTGTCCAGCGCTCAAGGTGCTGATTTCAGGCGATCAAATTTTGCCCATCATCACTTCAAACGTCAGTGTTCATCCATCCGAACCGAATGCTAACCCCATGCACAATTGGATGACCTCACACGATCATTTTCTTAAAGTTATCCCTGATGACACTTTTGTGTTGCCCGCGCATAACCTGCCATTTTATGGCGTTAAAGCGCGGCTACGCGATTTGATCAGCCACCATGACGATAGAATGCTGGCCATCGAAGAGGCCTGCATTGAACCAAAAGATGCGAAAGAATTGCTGCCGGTCTTATTTTCAAGAGAACTAGGGCCACCGCAAATGATGATGGCACTGGGGGAAGCAATAGCCCACGTACACTTGTTAATTCATCGCAATCGCATTGAACGCGAGCTAAATGAGGACGGCGTGTATAAATACCGTTCTATAGATCCAACGCTAGCTAGGCGCGCCCACCCAGATGATCACGATGCGCCCAATGATGCGCCAACTTACGTTTAACCGATCGTTTAGCTGATCGCTTAAAATGAAGAAACAAACACCTGCACTGAAAACACGCATTGCGGGTATTTGTTATCGAGTTCTAAAATTTGGTCAAGTAAAACTGCCGCCGGGCATTCGCAGCATTGTCGGGCTACTTTGCATGGTGGGCGGCGTGTTTGGTTTCTTACCCATACTCGGCTTCTGGATGTTGCCATTAGGCGTGGCCCTGATCGGGCTAGATATACCCCCTGCCAGAAAACATATCGAAATTTGGATGGAGAAACTGCGAGTGCAAAGTACGGAGTAAATTCCGCGCTGCCAAAAAACTCACACTCAGCAAAATAACTAAGCTCGGAATAAGCCCGCTAGTCAAACCGAGCTCCGAGCCGTACCCGAGCAAGCCAAACATCCCATACCTTGAAAATCTCAAGCTAACCCTGCACAGTCCAAGCTGACTTTAAAACTTATCGGCACTTTTTCGGGAGGGGAAGAACCATGAGCGAACTAGCATTTCTTTCAGCAACACAGTTGGCGGCAAAGATACAAAACAAAGAAATTTCAGCGGTTGAGTTGCTTAACCACTATCTGGGTCGAGTAGACCAATACAATGGCGAGCTTAACGCAGTTATTGTGGACATCCGTGAGCAAGCATTGCAAGACGCTGCTGAAGCAGACGCCAAGATGGCTCGTGGCGAATCTTGCGGCCCCCTACACGGCGTGCCTATGACTGTGAAGGAATCTTATAACGTCGCTGGCACGCCAACGACGTGGGGCAACCCGGCCTGGGCCGACAACGTGCCTAATGAGGATGCGGAGTCGGTTAAAAAACTCAAGCAAGCAGGCGTCACACTATTCGGCAAAACCAATGTGCCACTGTCTTTAGCTGACTTTCAAAGCTACAACGAAATCTACGGCACAACTAATAACCCCTACGACCACGAACGCATTCCCGGCGGTTCCTCTGGCGGCTCCGCCGCTGCACTAGCTGCGGGCTTAACCGGCCTAGAAACTGGTTCGGATATTGGCGGTTCTATTCGCAACCCAGCGCACTTTTGCGGCGTGTTTGGCCATAAGCCCACCCACAATTTACTCTGGATGCGTGGCCATGCGCCCCCGGGAGACAACCGCGCCGGATCTGACATTTCCGTGATCGGACCATTGGCCAGATCTGCCTTTGACCTTGAAACTGCTGTAAGAGTTATGGCCGGACCCGACGAAATAGCCTCCCGTGGTTTTAAGCTGGACCTACCTGAATTAGGCAGCCGGCCGCTGAGCGACCTAAAGGTTGGCGTTTGGAAAAATGATGCCTCGGCCCCTGTCAGCCAAGAGGTGGAAGCGCGAGTAGACCTAGTGGCCCAAGCTTTGCGCGATGAAGGTGCATCCATTGACGAAGATGCACGTCCTGATTTTTCAACTGCCCATGTAGAAGACGTTTACCGCAAACTACTGCACTCCACTATGGCCATGCGGATGTCAGACGCCGACTACGAAAATTTGCTCAAATATGTGAAAGACCTTGATCCAAGCGACCAACGCGAAAGCTCAAAAGTACTGCGCGCACAGGTATCCAGTTTTAAGCAGTGGGGAGAAGCCAACGAAGCGCGTCACAAGCTGCGCTGGGTATGGCATGAGTTCTTTAGCAAATATGATATTTTGCTCACGCCCATGATGGCCACCCCGGCCTTTAAGCACGATCAAAGACCCTTTGCTGAGCGCACGCTCCAAGTGGATAACCAAGAGCGCCCTTATTTTGAGCAAGTCTTTTGGGCTGGGCTTACAGGCGTTGCCTTTTTGCCATCTACGGTTATCCCTACCGGCCTAAATAAAGATGGATTACCCATTGGCGTGCAAATCGTTGGCCCTGAACTTGGAGATTTAATCACCATTGGCGTTGCCCAAAAGCTAGAACTGGCGGGCTTTGGTTTCACGCCGCCGCCAGCATACCTGTAGCGCTTTACAACAAGCTTAGGCGCTAGCCAAAGCAGGCGCCCACTACCTATAAGTAATTGATCTATATCAGCTTATAGACAAGTTGGGCGCCTTTTACGGACTCTTAACCTTGTCTTCTTGGAGCCAGGCGAGAAGCTGCCAAATGCAGCAAGAGCAAACGCCTTAGTGGTTAAACGCCTTGGTCGATACGTGCGCAAAGCCTCCTATCTTACAAGCCAACTGCTACCGCTGGAAGATATGAGGTAACATTGCGCTGCTATGCAAAATACAACCACAGCCCAAGCGCACCCAAACATCGCCCTAGTGAAGTATTGGGGTAAACAAAGCAAGCCCGGCAACCTGCCTGCGACACCCAATCTGTCAATTACCCTGTCAAACCTGACTACCACGACAAAGGTTGAAGAAAGTAAAAACGATGAGTTTCATCTTAACGGTGAGCAGATCCAGGACAGCAAAATCCAGCGCTGGCTGCAGACACTTCGAAGTGAATTTGAGGTGCCTGGACTGATCATAAAAAGCGCCAACAATTTTCCCACCAGTGCAGGCCTGGCTTCCTCTGCATCTGGCTTTGCCGCACTGATTACCGCCATCAACGCTCATTGTGGGTTGGGCCTGAATGAAGAGATGCGCTCGAATTGGGCGCGCCAAGGCTCCGCCAGCGCAGCGCGCTCTATTCACGGTGGATTTGTGGCATTAGTGCCACCCCAATGGGAGGCTATGCGCCTAGCCCCTAGCAGCCACTGGCCATTGGAAGTGGTGGTCGCGGTAACCAGCCGAGCCGCAAAGGCGGTGAACTCCACCCAAGGCATGCAGCGATCCAAGCAAACCTCACCGTTTTACAATGCATGGCTAAGAGGTGCTGCCGAGGATTATAGCTCTGCGGCTCAAGCCATTAACCTCCGCGACTTCACCCAGCTGGCCCAAGTCGCCGAACTCAGCTGCCTGAAAATGCATAGTTTGATGCTCACCAGCAATCCAACATTGAGTTATTGGACACCCGCAAGCATTGCCTGCATGGACTGCATAAGAGCATTGCGTAACCAAGGCCATCAGGTTTTCTTTACCGTTGATGCCGGGCCACAAATTAAGGCCGTATGTATGCCAGAGAGCCGCCCAGCGGTCAGCGCAGCGTTGGCAAAAATCCCCGGTGTTTTGGAAGTTATCGATTGTGGACTGGGCGAAGGCGCGCGGATTATTGATCAGTGATAGTTACTGCACCGGGCAAAGCGGTACTTTGGGGCGAATACGCAGTTTTGACTGGCGCACCAGCAGCCATCATGGCAGTAAACGCGACAGCTCAGGTGCGCATAGATCAACGAAACGATGAAACCTGGCATTTCAGCAGCACCGGCTTTAATAGCCCCAGTGTCAGCGCAGGAGGAGAAACTTTACCTACTGCTCCTACAGCCAGTTTTACTACTGCCATATTGCAACATTGGGGTATAAAACAACTCAGCGATCTTTGCACTGGCATGACCCTGCATACAGACAGCACAGATTTTTTTTCTGCTGGCCAGAAACTAGGTTTAGGTTCTTCTGCCGCGGTATGTAACGCCAGCTATGCCGGTCTATGTCATTTGCTGGGCAAGCAACCTGAATTGGCCGAAGCACAGCTAATTCATCGCAACTGGCAAAATGGCAAAGGCAGCGGCCTCGACATTGCATCATCTTGGTTCGGTGGCGTAATACGTTATCAAGAAGGATTAGCCGAGCCCTTTGCGTGGCCCCAAAACCTACACTGGCAGCTGGTATGGACCGGCAAAAGTGCCCAAACTACAGACCACATAACGAGCTTTGATACTTGGCGGCAGACAGACAAATCTAGCTTGCTGGGCGATCTATCTAGCCTAAGCACTCAGTTATGCGAGCAACCCATTAACGATGAGCTACTTAAGCAATACCAAAAGGCACTTTTTGCCTTAGATCAAGGCGCAAAACTGAATATTTTTACCACAGAGCACCTCGGCTTAGTTAAACTGGCCGCCGCATCCGGAGTCATTTATAAACCTTGTGGCGCTGGCGGCGGCGATATCGGCATTGCGTTAAGCGAAGATAACGACGCACTAGAAAATTTTCGCAGTAAGGTTTCGAATCACGACTTTTTGTTACTAGATTTGGAGATGGCCAAACATGGCGTCACAGTCAAAGACTGAACAAGACCAGCAGGGATCTTCACGGATTCCAAATTTTTTCCGCTTGAACATAAACCAACGTATTGCTGCGTTACATCAACGCGGCCTTTTATCTCAAGAGGATGTTCAGCAACTGGCTACAGGCAGCCACCAAGTGCAGCTTAATGTTGCCGACAAGATGATCGAAAACGTCATTGGTGTTTTTGGCCTACCCATGGGCGTGGCCCTAAACTTCCTCATCAACAACCGCGACTACGTTATTCCACTAGTAGTAGAAGAACCTTCTATCGTTGCAGGCCTATCTGGTGCTGCTCGATTGGCGCGCTTGGGCGGTGGATTTATTGCCGAAGAAGTAACCCCCATCCTCATTGGTCAAGTACAGGTTGTTATAGATGGAGACCCGGAAGCGGCTAAATCTGTACTGCTTGCTAACAAAGAAGAGATACTTGCGCTGGCCAATAGCCTGCATCCAAAGATGGTGGCGCGAGGCGGCGGCGCGTTAGACATAGAAGTATTTGACTACAAGGCTGAACACGACGGTCGCTTAATGGTGGTCATGCACTTACTGGTAGATACCCGTGACGCAATGGGCGCTAACCTGGTTAACACCATGTGCGAGGGCGTAGCCTCATTGGCTGAAACTCTTACCGGCGGTAAAGTTTTCTTGCGTATTTTATCTAACCTTACAGATCGCGCAGTCGCTCGAGCCAAAGTGCGCATACCTATTCAAAATCTGGAAGGTAAGGGTTATACCGGCGAAGAAGTCAGAGACGGCATAGTACTCGCTAACGACTTAGCCTTAGCAGATCCCTATCGCGCAGCAACCCATAACAAGGGCATTATGAACGGCGTAGACGCTGTAGCCATTGCCACGGGCAACGACTGGCGCGCCATTGAGGCTGCTGCGCATGCCTATGCAGCCGCAAGCGGACGCTACAAAGCATTAACTGTTTGGCACAAAGATGAACCAGGCTACTTAGTTGGCGAAATTGCCATCCCAATGAAAGTGGGTACCGTAGGCGGATCTTTAGAAACCAACCCGAGCGTTAGAATTAACCATAGACTGCTAGGTTCACCCAACGCCTCAGAGCTTGCCGGTATTATGGCGGCCATTGGCTTGGCGCAAAATTTTGCCGCCCTGCGCTCGCTTTCAACAGATGGCATACAACAAAATCATATGAACCTGCACGCTCGCAGCGTGGCAAGTTCAGCCGGCGTTTCAGACGAACACTTTGAAACCGTGGTTGAAAGTCTTATTGAATCCGGCGAAATTAAAGTCTGGAAAGCACAAGAAATTGCCAAAAACCTAGCACGCAAAATTGTCCAGCCTGACGTTGCTGAACGCCAAGCGGCCTGTGGCAAAATTATTTTACTCGGCGAACACGCTGTCGTTTATGGTCGACCTGCCATTGCCCTACCCATCCCGTTAGCTGTGGAAGCCGCTATTCGCAAAGGTGGCGACGGCATCAATGTGGTCATCCCGCGTTGGGGCGTTGAACAAAAAGTTCGCGTCACTAACCCTGGCTTTACCGGTATTATCGCCCAAATGCTTGAGCAACTTGGTCTCCACAACGAGAACATGACCATTGAGGTTTTCCCGCACATCCCTCGAGCAATGGGGCTAGGCGGATCTTCCGCATTGGCAGTGGCGATTATCCGCGCCATAGACCACGCCTATAAATTAGATCTCAAAGACGGGCGGATTAATGAACTGGCCTTTGAATGCGAAAAAGCTGCCCATGGCACGCCTTCCGGTGTCGACAACACCGTGGCAACTTATGGCTCGCCACTGTATTACCAGCGCCGCGACGAACAACCGTTATTTAGCACGTTAAAACTTGGTCAACCACTAGAATTAGTTATTGGCATGACCGGTAAAGAGAGCCTGACCGCGGACACTGTGGCCCGAGTAAGAGCTTCGTGGCAACAATACCCAGAACGATATGAAACAATTTTTGATCAGATAGGGCACCTCACCATGTCTGCTAGCGATGCGGTAAAAAGTGGCCAACTGAACGAGTTAGGCGAATTGATGAATTTGTGTCACGGTTATCTCAATGCTTTACAGCTGTCCACACCTGAGCTTGAAGAGATGATTCACGTTGCCCGCCAAAATGGCGCAGTGGGCGCCAAACTCACTGGCGGCGGTGGTGGCGGATCAATGATCGCCCTGTGCCCAGATAGCACTGCACCTGTAAAAGCTGCTATTGAGGCCGCCGGCTACCGAACCTTAGCCATCACCTTAGACTAGACAGACTAGACAGACTAGAGCGCTTAAGGGTCTTCCGAAGTTGTTGGTTGTGGGCCAACAACTCTAGCGATCAAATACGGATTGGTCGTGCCTTGTACGAGAAGGCTGAACAACACCACACCAAAGACCATTGATTGAATGGTCCACCAATAAGGCAAACTCGAAGGCAGAGATAAAACCAACGCGATGGCTATTGCCCCGCGCAAACCACCCCAAACTAACAAACCTTGCCAAGCCAAAGAAATGGGTGTGCTTATAGGGCGCGCAATTAAACAGCTAACGCCTACGGCAATTAGCCGAGCGATTAGCGCCGCACCGATGGCCACCAACATTGCCAACCACTGGTCGCGGAACATCGCTAAAGTAATTACCAGGCCCATAAGGGCAAAGAGGATGCTATTAAAATAGATCCCCAACCACTCCCATGTCCCGGCAATGCCCTGGGCCACAGAGTCCTCAACCTCGCGCAGTGTGAAACGCGAAACGATAGCCGTCATCATCACCGCTAAAATTCCGGAAATATGCATTAGGTGCTCAGCCACATAAAAGCTAGCAAATGCGGAAAAAACCAATATGAATCTACTGGCTATTGGTGAACCCACCAGCAGCACAACGGCGCTAACTATTAGACCGGCGATAACACCAAACACTAAGCCGCCTAACGCCACTGAGGAAAAATAAGCAAAATAGCTGTCACCCACTGCTAAACTACTGGTCGCTAGGCCAATTACAATACTGAATAACACCACAGCAGTGGCGTCATTAAATAGGCTTTCGCCCTCGAATATCGTAGTGAGATCGCCCGATACCTTGGCACTGCGTAACTGGGCTATTACAGCCACTGGATCAGTCGCCGCCAAAATTGCCCCGGCAAGAAGAGCTGCAATCCAAGGAAACCCCTCGGCATGACCTATACCTATATAAATCAAACCAGCGGTGATAAATGTACAAAGCAAAACGCCTAACGTGGCCATTAACAGAATTGGCAGCAACCACCTTTTTAACAATACCGGCTTAAGTTCCCAAGCTGCCTCAAATATCAATACCGGCAAAATTACGAAAAACACAAGATCATGCAAATTGCTGGCTCTTATACCAGTATCAAAAGTGGTGAACTGCAAACCCAATCCAGCGAGGAAACCCACCAACAAGCAAGCCAAGGTCAACTCAATACGCAGCGCACGTTGCAGCAACAAACCAGCAACTGCCATCCCGCTGACCGCCAGAACCTGACCCATAATTGTGCTTACCATTTTCAATCCTCTAGCTAGACTGCAAAAATCTAAACCACCGTCTTTAAGGTGACGGTGGAAGTTGTATTTTTTGGCGCGCCACTGGCTCTGGGTATTGTTCAGCTAAAGATACCGATAAGCCGCCAGATTCAATAATTCGAACGTGACGACGCTCCAATTCCCGAGGTTGGGAAACCCCGCATGAGTGCGCAATAACCCCTACGTCATGAATTATTTGTTCGGCAAAACTAGCCACTCGTAAAGATTTTTCCGCCGGCACCAGGCCGCGCTGCAATTCTTTTTGGTGCGTGGTGATACCCGTGGGACACGTATTTTTATTGCATTGAAGGGCTTGAATACAGCCTAGGGCGAACATAAAACCTCGCGCTGAAGTAACAATATCGGCACCGCAGGCTAACGCCCAGGCAACTTTCCCCGGCGTAATGAGTTTGCCCGACGCAATGACCTTAATGCGCTCACGCAGGCCGTATTCAACCAATTTATCGACAATCATCGGTAGGCTTTCACGTAACGTAAGGCCCACATAATCCATAAGCGGTTGAGGCGCTGCTCCTGTACCGCCATCTGCACTATCAAGGGTAATAAAGTCAGGGGCACTGAGGGCGCCACGTCGATTAATTTCATCAAACAGATCATGGAAGAACTCTATTTGGCCAACCACAATTTTGAATCCTACCGGCTTACCGGTAATTTCTCGGACGTTTGCTATCATGTCGAGCAAGTCGTTTACTGACTTTATATCTTCGTGGCCATTTGGACTTATAGAATCTTCACCAGCGTCTATACCACGAATCTCAGCAATTCTTTCTGTCACTTTGCCACCGGGCAGAATACCGCCCTTGCCCGGCTTTGCACCCTGACTCATTTTTATCTCAAACATCTTTACTTGTGGATGGGCGGCAACTGCTGCGAGCTTGATTGGGTCTAAGCCGCCTTCGGTTGTACGCACACCGTATTTGGCCGTTCCAATCTGAAAGACTAAGTCGCAGCCACCCTCTAAGTGGTATGGCGACAGCCCACCCTCGCCGGTGTTCATCCAGATGCCAGCCGCGGCGGCACCTTTCGACAAAGCACGCACAGCCGGTTTTGAAATAGCGCCAAAACTCATACCAGAAATATTGATCACAGACTTAGTCGTATAAGGCTGCTGGCAACTGCCATGCCCTAAGGTAATTTCACCAGCATCGGCACTGTCCTGAGATAAAACAGGAAATGCGCTGTTCAAGAAAATTACATCGCCGGGCTGATCTAAGGGCCGGGTCGAACCAAAAGCGATTGTTGTGTCAACATTTTTTGCAGCGCGATACACCCAAGAACGCTCGGCTCTATTAAACGGCAATTCTTCACGGTCCATGGCAAAAAAGTATTGGCGGAAAAACTCGCCGAAATGTTCGAACACATAACGCAGGCGTCCAATCACCGGGTAGTTACGGCGAATGGTATGAATTTTTTGCGTCTTATCAACAAGGTACAAGACAAAAATCCAAAGCATTCCTACGCCCAGTAAAAACAACAGCAGTAAGGCGCCCCACTGTATGACTGTTTGAGCCAGTTGTTGTAAATGATCCATTATTATTATTCTCCTACTGATTCACTTAATCTTGACCGAACAGGCTTTATAAATGCCCATTCATTTCACCTAACCGGTGGGTCAAAAGTTGATTCTCGTTATAGTCTATTGGTATCACAACAAGGCTCGGCCCCTTGTGCTCTGCCGCTTCACGCAAAACATTCAATAGCAAACTGCTGTCATCTACATAGTTATAGTCCCATTTAAAGGATGCTGCCAGTAACGACCAATCTGGATTATTGAAAGAAAGGTCTGTGTGTCGACCAAATTGTGCCCACTGTTTCCAAGCAATGAGGCCGTAAGCATTATCTTCCCAAACCATCATCGTAATATTGCTGTTAAGGCGTGTTGCGGTTTCCATCTCTTGTACATTCATAAGAAAACCGGCATCACCAGCAATACCTATAATCTTGCGCTCAGGCTCCACCAGACTGGCAGCAATAGCGCCAGGCAGTGCAAAACCCATTGAGCAGAATCCATTGGGAATAAGGCAGCCATTAGGAATATCGCAGTGGTAATGACGGGCTATCCACATTTTGTGCGCGCCCACATCAGACAACAACAAACCGTCTTGTGCATAAATCTGCTGCACATCAGCCAGCGCCTTTTGCGGTTTGATGACACCTTTAGTGACGTCATTGCGATAAAGGTCTAACTCAGCTGCCATTTCCTTTCGTGTTAGCGCTTGCTGGCTGAAATCAAAATCAAAACTTGGAGATTTTTTTAGCTCGCTAACTAAAGCTTCTAGTGTGTCTGCAACGTCTCCTACCAACTCAAGCTCGGGGTGATAATCACTGTCAATTTCCGCAGGGGTGAAATCAATGTGGATGATCTTTTTCTCACCAGCTGCATTCCAAAGACTAGGGTGATACTCAACCATATCGAAGCCAATACAAATCACGAGATCTGCAGCATCAATGGCATAGGTGCCAATATCTTTGGAACCAAGACCAATAGTATAAAGAGACTGCTCAGAGTTGGACGGTAGAGCGCCTTTAGCCATAAAAGTATTCAATACACCAATGCCTGTGAGGGCTGCTAATTCGCGCAATATCCCGGCACTTCTTTTTCTTACGCAGCCATTACCGGCGAGAATAACTGGGCGACTGGCTAAACAAATTTTTTCTGCTGCATCAACGATGGTTTCTTTATGGGCCTGAGAACGGCGAAAACGAATGGGCAGCATGGGTACTGCCAAAGTATCGTCCTCGGCAATATTTTCTGGCAATTCAATAAGCACTGCCCCGGGCTTTTCACTACGCGCAATGCGGACTGCTTTGCGCACAATTTCGGGAATGTTGTCAGCGTGAATAATAGTCGTCGCCCATTTGGTAACCGGCTCGAACATCTTCACCACGTCCATAATCTGGTGAGATTCTTTATGCAGGCGTTTGGTGCTGCCCTGACCGGTAAGCACTAACATCGGCGCACGATCCATATTCGCGTCAGCGACCCCGGTAATCAGATTGGTGGCGCCTGGGCCAAGGGTACCTAGGCAGGCTGCTGGCGCGCCGGTGAGCCGCCCATAAATTTCTGCCATAAAAGCTGCACCCTGCTCATGGCGGGTGAGTACAAAACGAATGCTCTCGGACTTCTCCAAGCTCATCATAAAATCAGCGTTTTCTTCACCGGGCACGCCAAAAATTAACTCAACACCTTCTGCCTCCAAACACTTAACCATCAAATCAGACGCCTTCATGTACTATTTCCTCAGTTGCAATGTGCTCGGGTCTAACTGCCGCAATGCATCTTTAGCCAAAACAGCACTTTCGGTATACAAAATTCCGCTGAGAGGTAGTGGCTTTCAGACTCGCGTGCATAAACCCCACAATGACACTGATAGAATAGTAGATACTTTTTTCATCATCATAATGACGCCGCAGGGCTAGCAAAGATAAGGAGTGCCGCGATGGAATCTAACTGGCTGGCCTATGCAAAAAGAGTTCAAAGCATTGCCGATACTGGAATGACCTTCGCTACCGACGAGTTTGACAAAGAGCGCTACCAAGAACTGGCAAATATAGGTAATAGGATGCTCGCGGACTTAGGTAATGTACCCATAGAGCGGATTGAAAATTTATTGGGTGCAGTCGGCAAAGGGTATGCAACGCCCAAGGTGGATGTGCGCGGTGCCATCATTAACAACAACAAATCTTACTGGCGAAAGAAAAAACTGATGGCCTGTGGGCGCTGCCAGGAGGCTATGCAGACGTATGGGCAGACGTATGGGCAGACGTAGGGGCAGACGTAGGGGCAGACGTAGGGCTTTCCGCTGCGCAGAATATTCGGAAAGAGATCAGCGAAGAGACACAAATTGATGTCCGTGTTACAACTTTATACGCAATAAAACACAAGGCTCAACACGACTACGATCAAGACGTCAGAGATTTCTACAAACTATTTTTCTTCTGCGAGCAAATAGATAAAAGCATACGAGTAGCGCCCGGTATGGAGGGATCTGATGCCCAATTTTTTAGGCTGGAGGACCTACCACCGCTGTCCACCGGACGGGTTAATCTAAATGATATTAAGACCGCGTTCGACTTCAGTGCAGGCAAGCTAGCGAAGGTATTATTCGACTAGCTTGGTGTTCTAAACGCCTGCCCGAAGTGGCTCAGCTTGGGCCACTTTAATTGGAATCCTGTTGAAGTTACTGCGCGCTAAAACTGGCTCTAGCGTCGATCTGAGTTTTCCACCGAGTAAGATTTGGCAACTCAGGTAGTTCAACCACCTTAACCATTTTAGCAAAATCAAGACTGATACCTAACGTAATGTCGGCAATGGAAAAATGCTCCCCAGCCAAGTATTCGTGCTGTGCCAGTTGCGCATCAAACATAGTTAACGCTTTGGGTGCCCGCTCAGCACAAACCTCGCCCCATTCCTTTACACAGGTTTCACGGTCTTTAAAGAATGCCGTAATGTTACGAAACGCACCTGCCACTTCCAGCAAAAAATTGAACTCCACACGGCGTTGCCACATTTCAATTTGCGCTGAACTGACACCCGTATCGCCAAACATACTGGGCACTGCAGAATTAGGCGCAATGGCGTCCAAGTAGCGGCAAATTGCCACAGACTCACCAATAAATGTACCGTCGTCCAGCTCTAACACCGGCACTCGGCCGCCTGGGTTTTTGGCCAAAAATTCAGCTGATAAATTTTCCGCTGCTCGAATATCTACAGCGACGCGTTCACATTCGATGCCTAGCTCAGACATAAAAATATGCACTCGGCGGGCGTTGGGGGAAGGGGCTTCATGTAGTTTCATCAAAATTCCTTGTTATCTGTGTCGCTGCCCAGCCATCTTTCTAGGCACTGGGACGCTTAATTAGATTTTTTGCCAACACAGTAACGGTCACCACCAGACTACGTTGTGAGCAATTCATTTTCTCAATAATGTCATAAACAAAGAGGCTTTAAATCATTAGAGCAATAATTTCTTTAGCTGAATTTGGCCCCGCAACTTTCTATATACAAATTTATTAGGAAAGGTAAATTGGAGCAGCTAAATAGGAGAAGCAGAATGGGAACACAAGCACGCGTAGTGGTACTGCCACAAGACAGTACTACACTTAGAATTGAATCCATTGAATTACCTGACCCAGGACCAAACCAAGTTGTGGTGCGCCAATTTGCATCGGGTATCTGCCATTCCCAGCTGCATCAAATGCACGCCCCCCGAAAAGGCCCAATCATTCTTGGCCACGAAGCTACCGGCGTAGTGCTTAAAGCAGGCAACGCGGTGAGCCATGTAGCGGAAGGCGATATTGTTATGGTCACTTGGGTGCCCAGAGACAGCGAAGCAGCTCAGGCACCTCCTGAGGCCGCACGTTTGCAGGTGAGTGACGGCATCGCCACTTCACAAAACGTCTTTACCTGGGCAGATCACACAATTGCAGATGAACAATATGTGGTGAAAGTAGATCCAAATATTGACAAAGATGTCAGCGCCATCATCGGTTGCGCGGTAATGACAGGTGCCGGAGCCGTGATTAATACCGCCAATGTGCAAAAGGGCGAAAGTGTGGCCATCTTTGGTGTGGGCGGCGTGGGCCTATCGGCAGTAGTTGGCGCAAAAATGGCCGGTGCGCATCCAATCATTGCAGTAGACCTAGATGACGGCAAACTAGAATTTGCCAAAACTTTTGGCGCAACTCATTGCATTAATGCCAGCAAGGAAGACCCTGTGGCCGCCATTCATGCCCTCACTCCCAAAGCAGGACAATTCAACATTTCCAGACAGCCGGTTTCTGGCGCTGACTATGCTTTCGATTGCATCGGCATAAAGCAAACTATGGAACAAATTGTACCGGCCTGCAGAACAGCCTACTTCGGCGCCAAGGGCGGTGGTATGGCGGTATTAGTTGGCGTGCCCACAACCCCTGTGGAGCTCAATGCAGTCGACGTTCTGATCAACGAAAAACGTTTTGTCGGCAGTATTGGCGGCTCGTGTGCACCGGATAGAGATTTTCCACGCTTCCTCGAGTGGCAAAACAATGGCGATCTGAATCTTCAAGGAATGGTCACGGCAAGATATAAAATCGACCAGATTAACGAAGCCGCCCAAGCGTTAGAAAGCGGCAAAATCACAGGTCGCGCCATTTTGGAATTCGATCACTAGGTTCGATCGCCCAAAAGCACCGTGTAGGCAATCATGAAAGGTAGGGCGTAATAGACGCTCTGCCTCTATCGGCTAAGCATGGACATGGGCATCCGCATAGGCATAGGCATAGGCATAGGCATAGGCATAGGCATAGGCAATTGAACAACCACGCCACAGCACCTTGAGCAAAAAAACCTGGCTAAAGCCGCCACTTCAAAAAGAATTTTGATATGTTCCGCGCCCTGTATTAATCACCCTTGGTAAATCACCCTTGGTAAATCACCAACCCAAGTTAGGAATAACGCCATGCAGTATTTGAAGCCTTCCTTACTCGCCACACTACTTTCTTTAATATTTGCTATGAGCTTACAGGCCGCAGCGCCCATAAGCGGAGAATGGCTATTAGCAGTAGACGCGCCTCGAGGAAAACCTACCCCTACCCTGACTATTACAGAAAACGCACCTGGCGAATTCTCGGGTTCATTGTCAGGACCCAAAGGCACCTTTGCTATCGACGCAATAAAAGTACACGGAAACTCGTTCAGCTTTCCCTTTCAGATAAAAACTGCATTTGGCACTGTTGAATTGCAATACGCAGGCCAAATTGACGAAGACGCTATGACCGGCGCAATCGCCACACCAAGAGGCGACACACCGTTTACCGGCCAGCGTCAGTAGCGTGGCAAAGAGCGAAAGAGCGCCGGCTTGAGCAGCGGATTTTTTGGCCGCATACACAGTAGCCACTATGACCCGCGCCGACGCGTCTTATTAAGTCAGTGGGTCGTCTAGCGCCCGCTCAAACAATTGAAAGGCGGCGGCGCTGAAGGCCCACATATTTTCTTCGCGGTCACTGCTTCCGGTTGCAACCGTAATGGTCATTGGGCGCGGCCCATCTACGGCAACCACGCTGGTTCCAGCATCCACGCCATAAGGTGCGCCTGTGGGTCCAGCAATACCCAGCTCAGCAATCGACCAAGTCGCCTTGAGCTGGGCCCGCGCAACTTCTGCAAAACGCAGCGCCATGGCTTCG
Source organism: uncultured Pseudomonadales bacterium (assembly GCA_905182095.1). Classification (GTDB taxonomy): domain Bacteria; phylum Pseudomonadota; class Gammaproteobacteria; order Pseudomonadales; family Azotimanducaceae; genus UBA4421. Next base: position 23,612 of record CAJJAQ010000034.1, read on the forward strand.
GTCATGGGCTCTAATCCCTCAACTTGTGAACGACCAATGCCCAGCAACTGTTTGCGCGACTCCAATGTGTAGATCACAGAGCCGCCTTTGTAATAGGCAGACGCGCCAGGTACTGCCAGCAATGCCGAAGAAATTAGACCGCCGGTTGAGGTTTCTGCAACGGCCACAGTTTCGCCGCGCTGTTTAAGTAGCTGGGCCACTGCCAAGCTCATATCAGTCAATGATTTCATGTATGTCCTTCGTTAAAGATTTTCGCGCGTTTATCGCACACTTTTAGCTACCACTATAGTGGCTTGCAGCTTTCACCCGAAAGTAGAAGGTACAAATCCTCACGCTGAGATTTCTGCAAATCTCGGTTAGCCCACCAAGTAACATGGGTGTCTGGCTTGGAGGGCGTAATTTCAATCCCCCACATGGCAGCTACCTCGTTCGGCAAAAAACTGTATCGCATATCAATGACCTGACCCAACGCATTAACGGCCAAATAGTCACCGGAAAACCAGCGAAATCGCTCTATATCAATGCGCTGCTGACTGTCTGGAGCCAAGGTGGGGAATTGATTATCGACATCAAATTTTGCAATGCTTTCACCCTCACACCATTGCTGATCATTGAGCACCCTCACCGCGTCCACATAGTAGTGACCTTCAAATTCGTAAATCACCTTCCACAAAAACAAATTGGCAAAACTCGGTTTCACAGTTATTCGCTCAGGAATATGACCGCGCTGAGCGGCTACCAATTCACCAGCTGCAACGGCGCGATCTACTTGTAACCAACCCATGCTCAGGTAGCTCAATGCCCAAAGACACGCCGCAATTGCAAAGCCACGTCTGCGTTTGTAGGCGGCTAATGCCACTAAAATCAACAGTGGCAACGTAAACAAAGGGTCAATGATAGAAATGTTATTCCACGCAAAGCGCTCATCAGTAAACGGCCAGAGCAGCTGAGTACCGTAAGAAGTACAGGCATCCAAAAGGCCATGCGTGGCATAGCCCAACAAGCAAAACAGGTAACTCTCCCGTAACGACAAATACTGACGAAAAAAGCGCACCTGCAACTTAAAGAGTGGCCATGCCACCAACAGCGCGCCCAGCGGGATAAAGATCAGCGAATGGGTAAACTGACGGTGGAATTCTAAAAACAATAACGGATCTGAGGGCGAGGCAATCACAAAGTCTAAGTCCGGTGCCATACCAGCCAACGCGCCAAACCAAGCAGCAGCAACAATTTTTTCTTTGTTTTTGGCCGCGGCCTGAGCAAAAGATGCGCCAAGCACAGCCTGACTAATAGGGTCCATATATACCTCAGACAATTTGGTAAATCGGTGTAACCACCGACAGAGCGCTCACTCTACAGCCATCTTGGTAACGGGTAAATTTGCGCAATAGCATCCCTTGCAAACCGCCATTTTCTTTTCTCAACATTAAGGGCATTCTTGGACACTATAAAAGTGCGACGGCTTAGGTTTGCGCGGCAAAATATTATTCTAAATATTCCTTTGATGAAATTTATTCACCAATGGTCTTAGCTCAATAGTCTGCGAATAGCCCCAGGCAAAAATTTACAGCGGAGAAATGTCCATGTTAACCCTCTACCCGGCGCGCTCAATCATCACTATGAATGACTCAATGCCCAGAGCTACCGCCGTCTTAGTCAGAGACGGCCTTATTATCGAAGTCGGCGAACGCGAAAATATGCAACCTTGGCTAGAAGGCCAGGACTATCAAGTAGATAAACAGTTTGCGGATAAAGTGATCTGTCCGGGTTTTATCGATCCGCACCTGCACCCAAGCATGGCTGCTGTTTTACTGCCCATGGAATTCATTACTGCCATGCGCTGGAAACTCCCATGGGGCACTGTAGAGCCCACTACAACGGAAGGTGCATTTAATGAACGTATGCAAATCCTTCACGCCGGCAAAAACGATGGCGGCGCAGATGAGCCAGAGCCTCTGTTCATTTGGGGATACCACCAGTTATGGCATGGACCTATGAGCAAAGCTCGTATCAATGCCATAAGTACCACCCGCCCTATTGTTGTCTGGCACCGCTCCTTTCATGAGCTGTATATGAACGATGCGGCAATGCAGATGGCTGGAGTGAATCCCGAGGAGATTAAGCAAGGCGACCAGATCGATCTCGACAACGGCCACTTCTTTGAAAACGGCTTAGGCTATGCCATCAAACATCTAAACCCATGGATACTGGCACCAGAGGTTTACGCAGCTGGGCTAGAGCGACTCAAAAAAGTCGTTCATCACGGCGGGCATACGACAATAGGTGATCTTGCCACTGGTTTGTTTGATTTTGAAACCGAGGCCAACACGTTGGCACAACTACTTGAAGGCGACGATGTGCCTTTTCGCACCAGACTCGTCGCCCATTCAGCGCGAATGAGCGGTGGCGGCAGAACCCTGGAACAGGCGGTAGAAAAAGCCGAGGGACTGATCGAGCGCAACAGCCACCGCCTGCACTTTGGTAAACACATAAAAATGTTCAGCGACGGTGCTTTTTTTAGTGCGTTGGCCCAACTGCAGGCACCTGGATATATCGACGGACACCACGGCGAGTGGTTAATGCCGCCGGAGGTTTTGGAAAAGAACATACGTGCCTACTGGCATGCTGGATTTCAAATTCACGTTCATGTGACCGGCGACTTAGGGCTAGAGCTGGCAATAGACGTGCTAGAAAAAATGCAGTTCGAGCGACCAAGATTTAGTCACGGCTATACTTTTGAACATTTTGGCATCAGTACCCCGGAACAGATTAAGCGGATTAAGGCCCTAGGCGGTCAAATTTCCGCCAACGCTTACTATCTGCACGAACTTTCCGACATGTACGCAAAAGGTGCAGTAGGTTACGAGCGAGCCTCACAAATGGCGCGCTTAGCCACCTGCTTTCGCGAAGGCATCAACACCACCTTACACTCGGATTTCACCATGGCACCGGCCGAACCCTTAAACAGTGCCTGGGTAGCAGTGAACAGAATCAACTCAGAGGGCGACGTTATGTGCCCTGAAGAGTGCCTTACCCAAGAACAAGCGCTACAAGCCATCACCATTAACGCAGCGCACGTTATGGGCATGGCCGACATCACCGGCAGCATTCGCTCTGGCAAAAGAGCCGACTTCACAGTACTAGATGAAGATCCGCTCACCTGTGATCCAATGGGCCTTCGGGACATTAATATTTACGCCACGGTTTTTGAAGGCAAAGTATTCCCCGCAACAAACCTATGAAAAATATTCCCATCACCATTATTGGCGGCTACTTGGGTGCCGGCAAAACAACCTTAATCAATAACATTTTGACCAGCGATGCCCCGCCGCCCAACTTGGCAGTGCTTGTGAACGACTTTGGCGATATCAATCTGGACGCCAAGTGGATAAAAGAAAAATCACCAGACGGCAAAATCATAGGTCTTACCAATGGCTGCGTGTGCTGCACGATTGGTGAAGACCTGAGCGAGGCGCTGGAAACATTAAGAGAGCAATTACGCGAGTTTCCAATAGAGCATGTTTTGCTTGAGGCCAGTGGCGTGGCATCGCCAAAAAAATTGCAGCGACAGTGTCGTTATCCCGGCTACTACCCTCGGGCCACTTTCGTTTTGGTAGACGCCGCCAACCATGGCAAACAATGCCAGGATAAATTTGTCGGCTATCTCGCCAAGCAGCAAGTAGATGAAGCAGACTATTTAATTGCCACAAAACTCGACCTAGCACCGACTTTTACCCTACATGGGAGCAACGCTGGCAAAATGCTTCATGACCCCAACATTTTTTCTACAGCATATGATCAGCACAATGTCGCTGCAACAGACAACGAAGACGCCCACAGTCACGGCCACGACTTTGCCAGTTGCACAATGCCGCAGATAGTAGAAGTCAGAATGGACAGCCTCAAGACACTATGTGCTGCGCTGCCGTCAACGGTACATCGAGTTAAAGGCTATGTAGCAACCGACCAAGGACTACAATTGTTACAGCGCGTGAGTGAGGAACTGACGTTAGAGAAGGTAGGCCAAGAATCTGCAACGCTGCCGGAGCAAGGGCTCTTAGTGTTCATTTATGTGAATGAGCAAGAAGCTGCCGTTCACCAACACCTACAACAACACTGGCAGCGCTGGCGACTCACATGAACAAGCAGCAAGTTATTAGGTGAATGAGTCGAACACTGAGCTGCACAAAAATCTCAATAAAAAACCAGCGTCCGGACTTCAATACTCTGTCGTCCCGGCAATGGCTCTGCATCACCAGCGGCTAGCGGCAATTCAAAGGCACTGTGAGCAGTAAATCGCGCCGGCACATCTAGATCTGAATCAAAGCACTTCAGCAGCATTACCTCGTCATCCTGCATGTCCGACAAATATAGCCAACGATGTTTTGGGTTATCACGGACCATATAGATTTGCCCAATACGGTCGGTATAAACCAAATCAATGGGGATAAAATCATCTTTACTGATAGAGCCAGCATCAATTACAGCAAAGGGTGTTTGCAGCACTGGTCCAACAATGGGCCGCCAGACATTGATCATGGCAAAACGCCGACCGACCAACTCGCCCGCTCGATCGGGCAAAAAATCTCTTACTCGCTGGGGTCCTGAAATTTCCGTGTAGTCGTTATGCACTGACTTTACCGGATTTTGAATAGGCGCACGCTGAGCTGTTTGGTCAGAACCGGCCATATCTTTGTTGCGTACATTATGATCAAAGACAAAAACTTCTTTAGCGCCAGTATGGGCCATGACCAAATCTTGAACTTCTGGATAGTAAGTATTGCGCACCGCCTCATCATCGTAGAAGTCGGTTGTCGCCGAGGTCTGCTGCACGAACGCCAAACCCTGTTGGTCGATGTTTAGCGCGGACATATAGCCACGCACATCTTCAACCTGATGTTGTCCAGGCACTCGACCCGGATCACGTTGCTCCGCGTTAGCAGGGGGAGGGCATAAAAAATAGGCGGGGTCTTTTACCGTGGGATCTGCATAGTAGAAAGTGCCTTGATGATCCATTAATTACTCCTAATCTACACACTCATTTGCGACGTTCGATCTGGCGATCTCGAGGGCTAACTACTTGAGTCCCAGTCTATTAATTTGGCTCGCACGTTTGTAGCGCATTGGCTCGCGCTTTGGCTTCTACCTTAGCGATTACACCAGCAAAGACTAAGCGCTTGTTTGATCCAATTCTGGGTAAGACAATCGAGGCAAACTTTGCTCAATCATAGACCCGACTTTGAGCAAATTAGCTTCACCCATTTTAACCGCCACTAATTGAAACGACGCAGGTCGCCCACTGGCATTTAGAGCCGATGGTAGCGTTAGAGTCGGATGGCCGGAGTAATCAAATGGCGCAGTGAAGGTTAAGAAATCTGCTTGGCCTTCTTCAGGGCTAAGTTCAGACATCACTTCAATATCCGGAGTGGCTATAGGCATACACGGGCTGATCATCACATCAACCTGCTCTAGAATTTGTTCCATTTGCTCTGTGAAATCTCGCCTAACGTGCTCTAACAGCGCATAGTCTTCAGCAGTCGTTCGCAAGCCTAATTCGATCAGCGCTGCCAGGTCTGGTCCATACTTAGCCTTTTGTTGCGGATAAAACTCTCTGTGGGCTTTGGCGCATTCAACCCCAGTGGTAACAACCCAACCTGCAGCCAAAATTTTATAACTTTCAGGCATAACTACTGGGCAAATTTCAGCGCCCAGCTTGCTCAGGGCATCAATAGTGTCGCGAATGACTTGGCTGACCTCGGGCTCAACACCATTACTAACATAATCCCAATCAACACCTATGCGGGTATCGCTAAAGTCCAGATCAGCTGAGTTGCTAGCAACTATTTGAGACAGGTAATCGGGTACTTTAGTATCCACAGAACCGGCATCATTTTCGTCATAACCGGCCATAACACTGAGCATGCGGGCGGCATCTTCCACGCTGCGGGTCATAGGCCCAATATGGTCAAGACTGCCGGCCAGTGGAAACGCACCATGTAAACTGACCCGGCCATAAGTGGGCTTGAGCCCGACTAAACCACAGCTAGCCGATGGAAAACGAATACTGCCACCGGTGTCTGAACCCAAGGCAGCAAACGCCAGCCCCGCCGCTACACTGACACCAGAGCCTGATGAAGAAACACCACTCCAAGCGCGTTTGTCCCAAGGATTAATGGGGGCGGGAATATCCGGGTGATGATGTCCAAAAGCCCCTTCTGTTAACTGGGTTTTACCAATGATTACCGCACCCGCCTGCTCCAGCAGAGTCACTACCGTTGCATCAAAAGTTGGATGAAAGTCTTGCATAACTATGGTGCCGGAAGCAGTGGCTATGTCTTTGGTATACAGCAGATCTTTAATGGCAATGGGCACACCGTGTAAGGCACCCAAAGGTTGGC
>CAJJAQ010000035.1 GCA_905182095.1 uncultured Pseudomonadales bacterium
CGACTACGGGGTAGAAGACACGGCCAAGTCCTTATTAGAAGCTCAGCAGAAAGGTATAGAAACTTTTTGCATCACCGTGGACAAGTCCGGCCACGATTATCTGAAGCGTATGTGCCCGGATGAGCGCTATATGATCATTGAAGATATGGAGGATTTACCCGATCAGCTAACCAAGGTCTATGCCACCCTCACTGGCCGGTAGGCATTAACAACAACGGACCGGAGGTAAAACTGGGGGTTGAGTAGCTAAAGCTGCATCGATAGACGTTATTGCACCGACCAAATCAACAGCAACACAAACAAAGCCACCAGGCCCAAAATAAATATCGCCGTAGACCAGTCGCCCTCTTGGGCTTCAACGGGATTTTCGCGCCAGCGTTTAACCATTGGCCACATAGCAAAAGCCATTAGTCCCATGGCAATTAACGCGCCTATTTGCATCCAATCCATTTTATAGCTCCCAAAATAAACCCGGCGCGGTGGCCGGGTTGTTAATCAATAGTCTGGTTCAGACCAGCTCAATCAATATCTTTTTAATCGTCGTTGCCGAAGATGCCGAGAATTGCCAATAAGTGAATAAAAATATTGAAAATACTCAAATACAAGCCGTAGGTAGCCATAATGTAGTTGGTCTCACCACCGCGAATAATAGCGCCGGTCTGCATCAAAATCAGGCAGCTCATCAACATAATAACCGCTGCAGAAATACCCAATGAGAAAAGCGGGATTTGCAGGAAGATGTTGGCAATCATACTGACGATTAACACCATCATGCCGATGGCTACAAAACCACCCATGAAGCTGAAGTCGCGCTTAGTCATAGTGGCGTAAGCACTGAGTCCCAAGAAGATTGTTGCAGTGCCACCCAATGCAGTAGCTACAATCATTGGCCCTTTAGCCATTGAAAGATACAGGCTGATTACTGGACCAATACCGAAACCAAGCAAACCTGTGACCAAGAAAATCACACCCAGACCGGCAGCTGAATTGGCAGTTTTTGGTAGAACGAAAATACCCAACACCATGGAAGCGATCATGCAGATCAGATACGCCCCAGTAGGTACATTGAGCACCATAGCCATAGCCGCCATAACCGCACTGAAGCCCAACGTAGCTGACAATAGTAGATAGGTATTCTTCAATACCTTGTTTGTTTCAAGAGCAGACAGACCCGTTACAGAAGCCTGACGCATTGTTCTTTGTTCCATGTTTATAACCTCAATTGACAGTGGACAATATTTAATTGGCGCGTAAATTCCCAAAGGGGTTAGCAACCTATAGTGTATATATTGGCGTTTATGTTTGCGATTGCAAGTGTAATCGACAGGTTTCGATAGCCTAAGTACCGCTGCTTAAGATTCCAATATATGCCCTGGGCAAGACCCTGACTCTAATGACCGAAAAACGCCATAATGCGGGCTTTGCCGTGGGCCTAAAGTTGCCCAAGTCTCTTTATGTAGAGCTATAACTCCGTCGCCAAGCGCTTAAGTTTGGGCGCTATTTTTACCGAATTGGCATTCTTTTTTTGCCAATCTCGAGCAATAATGTTCCCAGCTTAAGACTTCAAACCGCTGCTGTTTAGGGGGCCAAGTCTACTTCATTTTTTTGGAAGCAAAAACAAATGGCGCTACCCCAACTTGACCCACGTTTTGCAGAATATGTCAGAGAGCATCCGACCATTTCTTACGCTCAGCCAGATGATCCTTGGCTGGTTAAACATTTCATTTCTTCAGTGGAAGTTGTTTTTGGCCGGCGCAAAATTGAATCCGTTTACCGCAAGCTCCCAGCCAACCAGCCAATCAAAAAAAGGCCCTTTTGCCATTGAGGACTTTTTTCAAGAAGCCTTTGCTGCCACAGGCATTCAACCCTGTTATGACGAATCGAAACTTGCTGCCATCCCCAAGACCGGACCATTGGTATTTGTCGCCAACCATCCTTTTGGCGTAATAGACGGCATGGCGCTCTGCGACATGGCAATTAAAGCTCGGGGCAAGTTCAGAATTCTCATTCATGCAGTACTTTGCCAAGACCGAGACTTAGCACCCTACTTTTTACCCATAGATTTCAAACCCACCAAGGCAGCGCTGAAAAATAATATTAATGCGAAAAAAGTAGCCCAAGAATGCTTGGCTGAAGATATTCCAATTATTATTTTTCCATCTGGCTTTGCTTCTACCGCAAATAAACGTGGCTTTGGCGAGGTGGTGGATGCACCTTGGACCACCTTCGCGGCAAAACTCATACGCGACGCAAAGGCCACGGTTGTACCGGTCTATTTTCATGGCCGCAACAGCCGCCGCTTTCACTTGGCCTCACATATTGCAGAACCATTGCGCATGGCCCTGCTACTCAACGAAGCATTGAAGCAATTTGGCAAAGAAATAGAGGCCGATGTTGGCGAACCCTTGGAGTGGTCAGAGTTATCGGAGTTATCAGAATTTGCAACACGCCAAACCCTCACCGATTTCCTCTACCAAAAAGTCCAAGACCTGGCGCCAATAGCGCCACTGCCAACAAAGAAAAAGCGCTTTCTAAAACGAGTTAGATAGCGCTATTGGTTAGGGTAATCTTGAGCCGTATTCGCTACCCTCAACGCAAACGCCTAAACACCAAACTGCAGTGCATGACCTCCGCAACTGTCCTTAGATTCCTCGCGCTGGTTTTTTTGCCATAGCAATTTCGCCAAGACTGGTAGAGTGTGAGGCTAAATATTGCATAAGTAGTTTTTCAATATGGCAGACGAGTTTTCGACACAGCCGCCTTGGGTGGAAATTTTCCGCTCTGACCGCCAAGCACAAATTCAGGATGCGGCCTTAGTCCTTGCAGCGGTAGAAATAGACTACCGAGTTCACCGACCGCAAACAGTGCCGCCCGGACCATGGTCGCTATTAGTTGAGCCGCATAATCAAGAAATTGGCCATCAACAACTGGTGGAATTTTGGGAAGAGAATTCAAAACCGCCCATCACACCCATACACATTTCTACAGTGGACACTGGTTGGTGGGGGGTTATCGGCTATCTCGCCGTTATTTGGTCAGTGCCCAATCTTGCTCAATTCACCAGCGTAGACTTACGTGACGCAGGCATATTAGATGCGGGACTCATCGCCCAAGGCGAAGTGTGGCGCATTGTCACCGCTCTCACATTGCACGCTGATTTTGGCCACATCCTAAGTAATACGGTCTTTGGCAGTCTATTTGGCTTGTTCGCATCACGCTACTTGGGTTCTGGCTGCGCATGGCTGGTGATAGTACTGGCGAGCATGGCCGCCAACTACACCAATGCTTTCATTCACCCTGACGGCTTTCGCTCACTTGGCGCATCTACCGCTTCATTCGCAGCCCTTGGGCTAGCGCCCACCGTACTGTGGCGCAAAGGTGTCTTTAAACATCAGGATTGGCGACGCGCTTTAGCGCCGGTGTTTGCAGCAGTTTGTATGCTCGCTTATATGGGGTTTGGCGGCGAGCGAACAGACATTGGCGCTCACGTCTTTGGTTTCGGGTTCGGTGCTTTGGCCGGTTATTTTGTTGCCCCATTAAACTTCCACGCTATGGGTCCGGCGCTACAACAAAAACTAGGCATCGCAGCACTCAGCATCATTCTTTTCAGCTGGAGTATTGCTCTGAAATAATTTTGCCGCAGCGAACGTTAAGGTTAGGTTCAGTTATCTGGGCCTAGTGTGGTCTCCAACATCGCGACAAGAGCATCTGCTATTTAGTAAAGGCTCTTGCAATAGGCGAATTAGGAGGTTTCATGTTTGAACAAATTTTAAAAGACGATACGCGTACCCTGACCCAACCCATGCACCGGGGTTGCAGCCCAATGGCGGCCTTAACTCTGGCCTTAACTCTCTCATTGGTTCATGTTCCAGCACATGCCGCACGCGATATGAACAATATCGTTATAGCTTCCAGTGCAGAAAATAACCCATCCGAGCGGCTCGACAAAACGGCGCTAGAAAACCTTGTCGCGCCTATTGCCCTGTACCCAGATGACCTTATTGCCATAGTGCTACCGGCCTCTACTGATCCCGTTGCTGTAGTGCTGGCGGCCCGTTCTGTTAAAGGCGGAAAAAATCACAGCAGCAACACCCACGACGAGCTGACATCTACTTCAGCACAATCAAGTGCCCGCCAAGCCATTGAAGCGTTAAAGCACTACCCTGACGTGCTGGCAAAAATGCATGATGATTTAGATTGGACCCAAGCGTTGGGTGAGGCGACCACCTTGCAACAGGCAGATTTACTTGGCGCCATACAGGACTATAGAAAAGCCGCAGCAAATTCAGGTTTTTTGCGCAACGACGAACATCAAGTTATCGACGTGGCGGATAACACTGTCATGATTCGACCCAAGGACGCTCAGGTAATTTACGTACCCGACTATACCCCGCGGCAAGTGGTGGTTTATCGAACAGCCCCGCGGCGCGCAATGAGATATCACGTAACACCTGCGCCGGTCTATTACCGCCGCTATAGTTCATCCCATCGTTATCATCATGTCACTGAAGATTGGCATGGGCCAACCTTTGCGTTGTCTTGGCGTGACGGCCATATTCAAAGACGTAATCGCCACCATTCCGGCCGAAAACACTACCGGACCGGCCAACGCATTTACCTACACAACAATAAATCTCATAGAAAAAAACACAACCGACACCATGACAATCGTCAGCGTGGGTTTATAGAACATACACCACGCAGCAGATACAGCACGCACAATAACAGGCAACACACTTCATCAAGGCATGCACGCAATAACAGACTTAGAGAGGATAACCGTGGTACTGGCAAGCCGCGCCATAACCGCCACCAAAATGGATACCAGCAAAGACACAACCGTCTGGGCGGTGAGCGACTGCGCAACAATGCTGGCGAGGACAATAAATCTCGGAGGTCTGCCCCCAATGAGCCCAACAAGCTCAGAGCGTGGAAGGGTTAAAAGAATCTACGCCTAATCTACAACACCCCGCCACTCCGGGGTTTTTGGATTTAGCGCCCAGACCAAAGCAACCATGGAGAGGCCAGACACTGGACACCAGTAGAAAAATGCAATGCCGGCACTAGACATCCAAACCACCAGCAAGCAAGCCAACGCAAAACCGAGAATAATAGTTGGGAATGTACCAATACCAAAACGCGCCAAAATAATGCTGCCAAAGATTGCGCCATAAAGGTAGTTAGGCAATTTGAAGGTTAAATCTAACAGTCCTTCAGCAGAATATTTACCAAAAAATAGCGCTAGCGCGAAAAAGATCAGTCCCCAAATTAGCATAAAAGCCCGAGACGCTCGCAAATAGTGGGTTTCGGTTTCCGCAGGCCGCCAACGGCTGTAAATATGGTTGACCGTTAAGTCAGAACTTTCCGCCAACGCCGAATCTAGTGTTGAAATAGCCGCTGCAAATATCGCCGCAATAAAAATACCCGATATACCCACTGGTAATTCAGTAGCAATAAAATGCGGAAATATTCTATCTGGCGAACTCGCTAGCTCTAATGCTATCTCGTCAGGCAAACCTCGCTCGCCGTAAAAAGCCACCAGAGCCAAACCCACACCCAGAATCACTAAATGCATGACATAAAATAGCGCAGCAAAATCAAAGGCTTTCTGAGCGTCACCCACACTGCGACAAGCTTTAACCCGCTGCCAAGTTCCTTGAGTGCTACCCTGGGCAATGCTTAAACCTATTGCGCCAATGACCCCTGCCCAAATGGTGTAGCGTTTTTCCGGGTCGGTATCAAAGTCGAACAACACCAACTTGGCTTGCTCATCTAACCAAATAATTGTATCGGGCAGTGAGCGCTCCAAACCTAAGAGCATATAGATCAGTGCAAAGCCGGCACCCAACGCAAATAAACCAAAGAGCAAAAAGTCGGTCCAGATCACGGTTTTAATGCCGGCTAGGGCACCCCAAAATACGCTTATCACCATGACGAATAACGCGCATGGAGCCAGTCCCCAACCGCTGATAACATCTAATACCAGACCCGCAGTAAGTAGTTTTACGCCAGAATTAATAACATTGAGCAGCAAGCCTAGATACATTGAAAACTCACCGGTGGCGGGATCTATGCGTCGAGCAATGTACTCATAGCTGGTGGCTAAGCCTTGGCTTTCATAAAACGGCCGCGCCAACATTCGGGCCACTACTACTTTACCCGCCGCTAAACCTAAGATGACTTGGAAGTAGGTTAAATTGCCACCTTCCGCAAAAACCGCTGCGGGCACCGAAATAAAAGTTACCGAACTGACCACGGTGGCAATAATGCTTGCAGACACCGCCCACCATGGCATAGAACCATCGGCTTGAAAGAAACCTTTACGATCCTTTATGTTGCCACTGAGTCTGTGACCTACGTAGGTCACAGACAGCATTACCAATAAAACAACGGTAAAATCTATCGGGTGCAAAGGTTAGCTCACTTAGCAGTATTGGCATTCGTGGATGAAGTAGGAGGCCTTGGGAGAAAAGTTGCAACGAATTTTCTTTGGCTAAAACGACAACCCGTATCTGCATACTCATACTCGTCAAAGTACTCGCCCATGGCAGTAAAATTGGCAACCATGATCGGCCCGGTACTCTTAGCACCACCGTAGATCAGCGCATAACTGACACCCGTAGCACGAGTTGCGTCCACTGGAGTGATGCGAATATTGGTCATCATATGGCGCAAGGTCGGCCCATCTTGGTTCGCTAAGCGTGCGACTATGGCTTCATGCCCGACAACGGTTTGGCCCATAACAGACAGCGAGCCATTTACAGTGAACAAACCGGCAAACTTCTCTGCGTCTTCTTGATCACGGTAAGATGCATAATCTAAAACCAGTTCATGGCAACTGGCAACCATGGCCTCATTAGCTTGGGTGGCTAAGGGCAAGCCCAACCCAACAAAAGCAAACAAGACGACCCAGCCTCTAAATGAAAAGTTGCAGTAAGTCCAAGTGCTCATAATTTCACAATCCGCGTGCCCACGTTGCCGCCGGACAACAAATCTACAAAGGCCTCTGGCGCGGCGTCCAAGCCATTCACTACATCGGTCAAACTAATCATTTCGCCACTCTGCAGCCAAGTGTGAATTTGCTCGCGCGCCATTGAGTATTGCGCGGCGAAATCAAACACCAAAAACCCGCGCATGGTGATGCGATTATTCACCAGCAATCCGGGAATGCCTCGTGGGCCCGGCTCTGGGGTATTGGTGTCATATTGAGAAACCACACCACAGCAACTAATGCGCCCAGCAACATTCATACGAAATAGAGCAGAACCTAGGATCATGCCGCCGGTATTGTCGAAGTACACATCAACGCCATTGGGCGTTGCCTCTTTTAAACTTTGACGATAATTCGCATCCTTATAATTCACCACGCGGCCAAACCCTAACTGCTCGGTAAGTATGCGACCTTTCTCATCACTGCCGCAGACACCCACGGTATGACACCCAGCAATGCGTGCCATTTGTCCCACCATATGTCCAACAGAACCCGCTGCTGCTGAAACCATGACAGTTTCACCGGACTTGGCTTGGCCCACTTCATTGAGGCCAAAATAGGCAGTCAATCCGTTAATGCCTAAGGGTCCTAAGTAATGGATGGGATCGTGACTGGGGTCAATTTTGGTTACTAGCTTAGCTTCTTGAGCAGAATAGGCCTGCCAACCGGTAGCCGCTGTTACATGATCACCCACGCTAAACTCAGGCGTATTAGAAGCCACCACCTCACCCACGCCGGTGCCGTTCATAACTCGCCCTGCCTCTGGCGCGCCGGCATAACTGGCACTGCCCTGCAGGCCTGCACGAGTACCTGCGGTAATGGCGAAAGCCATTGTCTTAATAAGCACTTGGCCGGGGCCGATCTCTGGCATGGCCGAATCAGCCAAACGATAATTGTCTGCGGTTAATTTACCAGAAGGTAAGCTGTCTATTAGTACTTGTTGATTCTGCATGATGGGTTCCTTGATATGCTGAATATATATTCGAAAGTGTATTTATAATGCTTGGTGTCCGCGCAGTTTTGTAAAACTGGTGAAACATCAATTATTGTTTTGAGCGAAACCAATTTAGGTAACCGCCCATTATTTCTGCAAACTCAGGGCGCTCACTCAATTTGAGCATATGCCCATAGGCTTTTGGGTACCGTTGCAAACCGTCGCTGCTAATGACCTTGTAACCCTGGGCATGCAGGCTTTTTTCGTAATGGCCTTCGCGTAGAAACTGCGCGAAATCACAAACAAACGAGATGTCAGCAATTGACAGAGTGCCACCCACCAAAAAAACCGAGGCTGTCTGCGTAGAATTATTCTGTTCAGCAACGGCATTATTCGCAGCATCCGTTAAGGCCGCTTCAATACCATCCAGATAAAATTCGTACGCACCTAGCATACGCTGGTAAGCCTCTTCACTGAGGGACTCAATACCCAAAAGGTAGACTTGGGCTTCCCGGGCAAAGACTAAGTTAGCGTCCAAAAAGCTGTCTATTCGCGAAGCTGTATAATGCTCGGCGCCATACAACTGGGGTAACCCCGGCTTGTCTGGTGCCGCACGCACCACGCTGCGCAAAATACTATTGGACTCAAATATACCGATTTGGCCGTCACTGCTGAAGCCTGCGGGGACGGTGCCAAATGGGTGGGCCTGAAGGAATGCATCGGTTTTATACAAAGTGCCTTTGAAACCTCTGCGGCCCTGACGCGCAGTAGGGTTGTCTGTGCTCTTCTCTTGCGCCGTTAACATGCGTGGCTGTGCATCCCACAGCCAGTTACCCAGCTGGGCTGGCTTATCGCCGGTAACCACCACCTCTACTTCAAGTAATTTGGCGGCAATCAACGATTTCCAAACCCTAGGATTGGGTAGATAGGAAAATATTCTAAGTACTGTTTCGCTCACCGCTTTCTCCCCACACCACTCTTTGACTCTTATCCACCTAACATCTTCGCCTGCCAGTTGCAGTGCACTGCACTGCACTGAGAAAGGATCAATCACCAACAATAAAAACGGCATCAATCCAAAGGGTAGCAAAAGCTCCGACTCCCTGAGTTTAGGCTACCCGCCGCAAAACCTCATCTTGATTTACCAGATAATCTAAGGATACTCAGATGCTTAGTTTTTCGACTTTGGATTTGCTTTAACTACGAGACAATGCAATGAATTTATTTACTCGATTGATCCCACTAATCGCTCTGAGCTTATCTGGCTTACTCATCTCTGGCTGTAGCGCACCCGCATCCCAAATAGTGATCACTCAGTCCGGTCCCGTTCAGGGCATCACCTCAGAGGGCGTAGCCATTTTTCGCGGCATTCCCTATGCAGTACCACCAATAGGCGACTTGCGTTGGACCCCGCCACAACCAGTACAGTCTTGGGCAGAACCTTTAATCGCCGACACTTACGGGCCTAGCTGCTGGCAACCTACAGGTATAGGTAACGACGCTTTTATTAGTGCTTTGGTGGCTGGATCAGGTATGTCGGAATTTTCCCAGTGGTTGCTGAAAACTGGCGCCGGTTTGGCTGAAGCATCTATTGCTGAAGATTGTCTGACCCTTAACGTGATCACTCCTGAAATTAATAGCGAAAAACCGCTACCGGTTATGTTGTGGATTCACGGCGGCGGCCATCAATATGGTTCAGGCGGTGACACTTACGAGTCAACAAGCTTGGCCAACAACGGTGTGGTACTTGTCACCATTAACTATCGACTGGGGATCTACGGCTTCATGGCCCACCCTGAACTTGCCGCAGAAGATGCTAATGGCAGCTCGGGCAACTATGGCATGTTGGATCAAATCGCTGCTCTGAACTGGGTCCAAGCGAACATCGAAAAATTTGGCGGCGATGCAAACAACGTCACCATATTCGGCGAATCAGCTGGAGGGCACTCAGTGGGCCAACTTATGGCGTCGCCTTTGAGCAGAGGCTTATTCCATAAAGCCATTGCCCAGAGCGGCACTGGCTTTCAGCAATTCCAAACAACTGACCAGACTAATGAGACCATCAGTGGGTTTACTGCAGGTCGTAAAATTGCTGCCATGGTTGGCGTCAACGGCAGCGAAGAGATAACAAAACTACGCGCCATGAGCGTAGAGGCACTGGCAGAAGCCGCAACAGATTTAGAAATCAGCAGCACCTTCCACCCACAAGTTGACGGTTACGTATTACCTAAGCCAACCTCGCAGATATTTGCTTTGGGCGAGCAGGCCCCAGTTCCGCTGATGCTTGGCAGCAACGCAGATGAAGGCTCGGTACTTTACTACATGGGCTTAACTCCGGTAGATGGCAGCATTATTACAGGCCCAGAAACCGTTAAGCAGTGGGACAGCTTACTGCGAGAAGAGTTTGGTGATCAGGCCGACGCGCTGAGTATGCATTACGCCGTTGATGGCGATGGCGATGTTGTAAAAGGCGCAGAACAACTTATGGGCGACAGCTGGTTTGGTAGACACGCCTACTTTATGGCCCGGCGTCACAGCGCAGCCGGACACCCCACCTTTATGTACTTTTTTGAGCGACGCTCGGCGTCCCCTGACGAAACCATTGGCGCCACTCACGCCTTCGAAATATTCCCAGTATTCGGCAGTACCCTACCGCTCTGGCCTACCGATGCACGAGATGAATTGTTGTCAAAGGAAATGCAATCCTACTGGAGTAGCTTTGCTAAGGCCGGCGACCCAAATAATGACAGCGCACCTGCTTGGCTACGCTTTGGCCTGCTACAACCCAATGAAATGGCGTTGGGTCATGAAAAAAGTTATAGCCGCCCAGTTGCACGTATGAGTCGCTACGAGGCGATGAATGGCCAGCTTCTACGCAGAGAGAAACGCGCGTTAGAATTATCTGAATGATGCTTTGATAATGCTTTAGAAAAGGGCCTAAACAGTGTGATTCAGGCCTTGCGCAACTATTGCTACAACTATTACTACAACTATGCCTAATAACTATGCCTAATAACTATGCCTAACAACTATTGCTAACAACTATGGCTAGGAAGCATAGCTATGCGCTAGCGCAAACCTTAGGACAATCTTGCAGTAAGGTTTTGGTAGAAAGCTTTGTCGTCTAGCCAATGCGTCGCACAACGCACTAGATCACCGCGCTCATCTAATAAAGTTTTACCATCGTCTGTAACCAGCACATGCAGATCTTCCATGCCTATGCCCTCTTCAGAGAAAGCAAGGTAGACCGCAACACAATCATAAAGAACAGACGACTGCACGTCTGGATTCATGCTCTTGACTAAATCTGCCATCACAGGCCAATCTAGTGCGGCTTTAAACCAGTTGTGATGATTTTGTAAAACAGCCTGAGTGAGAGGGTTGTTGCTGGCAGCAACCTGCTTATATTGATCGCCCTTTAATACAGCCGTTGCGCAGGTATCTAGTGGTGTAATGGTTTTAGGCCAAGGTGCTGCAAAAACTTTTTGACAAGCTGCTGCGTCTTGAACCACATTAAATTCGCGCATGGCTTTCGCAATACCTACATAACCCGCCCGCAAACTACCATGCATACCAACGAATTTAGCATTTTCAACAATGGCAGGCGCATGCTCTAACGCTGCTGCTACGTTCGTTAACGGACCAATCGCAATAAGCGTAACAGTATCTTCACTGGCCAAAATAGTACTGCTTATCGCTGCAATACCGTCGGCATAAACTATGCCGGGATAATTTGACAGCTGATAATCACCCAGCCATTCACTATGGGTTTTTAGCGAGGCTTCTCCCATCAGCCCAACACCTACTGGAATATCGGTGCGTCCAGCGACTTCCAACATCTTTGCAACTAATGCGGCCCTATAAGTGGTGTCACCCGTACAAGTGGTAATCAGTTTTATATCTAGTTCAGGGCAGTTAAGTAAATGGGCTAAGGCCCAAACATCATCTACATCTAAACCAATGTCAGTGTCCAAAATAACGGGGATCGGCATAAAAATTTCTGCAATCAGTGTTTAAAACAGATTAACGACTTGCAGCAATGGCGGCAATAAAATCTGGTCCAATACCACAGCAACCGCCTAGGACACTGGCCCCCATGACTCTCCAGCGATCGACATATTGCATAAATTCTGCAACCGTCATTTCAATATACTCAGTACCAACCTCATTATCTAAGGTCCACCCATGCGGTATGTGGTATCGATTTGGGTATGCGCCTATCGGCCTATCAGTGAGTTGAACTATTTGCTCAATAGCCGCTGAAATCGCCTCAGGAGCGGTACAATTAAACAAATAGGCGTCTGGGTTATAAGGCGCAACGGCCGCCAGCGCATCTTCAATACTCTCGCCGCTGCGTAAGCCACCACCCGGCGTTTCATCTAACGTCCAAGCAATCCATAAAGGTTTTTCAGCATCCACGGCTCGAGCAGCTTTTGCCGCAGTAGCAGCCTCGCGAGCACAAGACATGGTTTCACATAAATACAGGTCTACTGAAGGCTTAAGTACGCTGACTAAGTTTTTATAAACTTCAAATCCTTCAGCATCTGCTGGCACCAAGTCATGACGATAACTTTCACTGAGGGGAGGTAAGCAGCCGGCTACTTCAACTTTGCTAGGCGCAGCGTCCGCTGCGGCGCGCGCCATTTTTGCAGCTATGTCTGTTAAATCCTCGTAGCGCTCAGACATATCCGCTTTGGCTAAATAGCTTGGAATAGTCGAATAAGAATTCGTCGTAATGACCTCGGCGCCGGCTTTAATGTAGTCACTGTGGACCTCCATAACTGCGTCAGGTGAATCGAGCAAAGCACGAGCAGACCATAATCCGCATGAAGGCATGATGCCACGGGCAATTAGCTCACCGCCCATACCTCCATCCAACACTTTGAGTTCTTTTTGCATATTCTATTGTCTGTTGTTTAGCTTTATTGGTTGATCATTTCTACTCATGCACTAAGCCAATAACGGGACATCCAAGCACGCCCCATTAATTGTACCGAACACTTCTTACGACTCGCTAAACCAGCGCAAAGAACACCACCGGTTGACCAATGAAGGGTGAACTTTTCGTCACGCGAGCATAATAAATTACCGGCAACTCGGCAGCAAAACTTGCGTCACTGTCGCCTGTGAGTAATGGCCGTACTATATGCTTCTGCAACCCGGTGTCTATGCGTCTGAACATGAATTATGTACAACCTTCATTGCATAATTTTCTGTCAGAAAAATCTCAAAATCCAAGACAGGAAGGGTTTGAACGATTTGCAGAATAATGCAAAGCGGCGCGCCTCATAGCGGGCTATGATTAGATCTTTGCTGATCTTGGCGCAGCCCAAGCTGCTGTAAGAAAAACGACAAGAACAGCTACAAGAACAGCTACAAGAACGACTGCAAACACACGCAAATAAATATACATAACTGTGGGAAGTGAAAATGGCTTTAGTACGCTATGTGACCGAAATGGGAATGGGCACCGATGTCCACGGCGGTGATTATACCAAGGCCGCTAAACGAGCCGTATCTGACGCCATTAGACACTCCAGCCTCAACTTCTTTCGAGCATTGAATAAGTCACCCGACGATATGCGAATTACCGTACATATCGGCGTTGCCGAACCAGACAGCGTTAACAAAGAAGCGGTAGCAGCAGAACTACCTTATGGCCAGGTTACTGTTGAACCCGTACTGGGTGGGCTCAATGTACCTGCAGCTCAGGGCAGTGATCTTTTAGTCATCGCCAATGCGGCTGTCATTGTTTGCTTCGAGGAATAAGACGAAAAAGAATAATAATTTGCCGCAATCCGTTTGCCGCAATTTCTACATATAGATTCAGAACACATCCAAAATTCGAGAATACTTAATCGCCAGTTCCCTACGTTTTTCCATGGGTCCAATTACGTTTTCATCGTCTAATTCATTGTAAACCAAGTACAGACCAGAGTTAGCTGACTGAAGCCAGGAGAATCTTATATTTGAGGCTAGCAAGTCAGTTCTATCGTCGTACTGAACCAGCACTTGCAAAAGCACCTTGGGATTAAAGGAATATGACATACGCAGCCGTGCCACGTTCACTTCGAAGCTGCCATTATTCACCGGCAAATCAATATTGTTATTACTCCAAGTTAAATTACTGGTGAATGCGTCGCCAAATCGATAGCGAATATTGGCCTCTAGCGCATTACGGTCACCACCATAAAAGCCGCCCACCCTAGAAGTCAGCGACAAGCTTAAGGGTTTGCGACGATCACTGATCAAGACTAGTTGAGACTCACTGTGGTCATACTCCCCAACGCCAACAAAGGTTTCGGAATTAATTTCAAACGGATCTTGCACCCCTTCATGAGTGAAATTTACACCAGTATGAAGTTCCCAACCGTTATGCCATTCCCAATGATTGTCTACGTGCAAAAAGCCCGATTCGTAAAACCCCTCATCGTCTCTATAGCCACGATAAAAAATATGCGGGCGTAGCTCAAACAAACCCAAAAAGTCCTTCGGGCGGCGCCGATGAAATAGTGAAGTACTGACCTTCTCATAGTTGGTACGCCGTAAAAATCCAACCTCGGGATTAAAATTTTCTTCCACTTTGGAATAGGCAAACTGATTGGTCCAAGACTCTGAGCTGTAGACGATTTTGGCAAGACCAGCCATATCTTTACCGCGTAAATCAGGCGTATCAGTTTTAGCGATATAACCGGATACCGTGACCTGCTCACTCAGGCCCATCTGGCCATCAATTGCATAAGTGCGATTTACAACGCCGGTCAATTCATCGTCCTTGTTTATCAGCAACCCACCCAGAGAAGTGCGATCACCAAACTCGCGACTGACTCTGACTAGGCTGTAGCTGGCTTCACCTAAACCATCTTCGTTTTCGCTGGTGGTCATATGTAGGAGGCCAAGATTAGTTGCAGCACCCGCCTTCCCAGAGAGCCGCAGACCTGCATCAATAGGTACAGGCGCACCGTCCGCGTCTATGCCAATTCGACGGCTAAAAAACAATTCAACATCGCCTCTATCTCCCACAGAAAACTGGCCGGCGTTCTCCAAAAAGAACGGGCGCTTTTCGGGCAAAAATATGGAGAAGCGATCCAAATTCACCTGCACTTCATCCACTTCTACTTGAGCAAAGTCTGTGTTGTAAGTTAGGTCTAACGTAAGGCTTGGGGTAACGGAATATTTGGCGTCAAAACCAACGGCAGTTTCATCGTGAGTTCCAGACGCGGCATCACCGCCCTTTGTTGCTTGAGCCAATACATACGGGGTGAATTTTAGGTTGCGCTGCTTAGGGGCGCGCAGTCCAGTGAGGGTGCCCGCTTGAGACACTCGAAACAAATTGTACTGCCGCTCCAATGGCGACCAGTAAGTTACTTCATCAGTACGGCCAATATTACGCTGGAAATTGATACCCCAGTCTTGAATCTCTGCGGAGCTATAGCGAAGGGACTTAAAGGGAATAGCAAACTCGGCACTCCAGCCAAAATCACCGACCTTAGTGGCCACCTCCCAAGTGGCATCCCAGTTTTTGTTAAAACCACCACCTCCGTCTCGCGAACCCTCCTTGGTAACTTGACCATCGTATTGAGCACCACCGGGAGTAGTGCCAAATACAAAGCCGTTCTGTCGATCTTGGAATCCGTCAATAATAAAACGAAAGCTATCAATATTTCTTAGACTGGCATCGCGCCGAGCATCAGAGATGATCAGCGTAGCCGGATCGTCATCAAAACAAATTACCGCTAGATACAACGTGTCTTCGCTATAGCCTATGTAAACACGGGTTTTTTGGCTCGCTGGCGCACCTTGTTGAGGACGAACCTGAACAAATCCTGAGGCAGCGGCTTGGCCCTGCCAAACGTCGTCTGATAAAACGTCACCATCGACAATTGGGCTTTGCAATAACGGTTGCGCAGTTAAGTTGGGCGGGGGGGCGCCAGCAGATTGGGCGTTAACAAGAGAGGCGGTTAGGGCCATGAATGTCGGCAAAAGCAAACATCGGACGAAGCTCTTCAAGAAAAATTCTTCCTATAGCTGGAGGTTAGTTACCTGGAGGACACCGTCACGCTATATGCAGTTTAAAGCACTGAACAATAGCCATGGAGGGTGTAGATGAACAATTCGATATGCCCGGGGCTATGCTAATTTGCTTTTAGCATAACCCAAGCATTGAACTACCTAACGGCAGTTTTTTACTTTAGTCGAGTAACGCGGACTGGAAGCCTGGTATAGCCTTTGACGAAAGACGAGAAAGTACGTTCAACTTCACCCACCACTTCTATCTTCTCAAAACGCTTCAAAATTTCTTCCCAAAGCACTCGCAATTGCATTTCAGCAAGACGATTACCCATGCAGCGATGTATGCCAAAACCAAAAGAAAGGTGTTGACGCGCATTCTTTCGATCAATAATCAGCTCTTCGCCGCGTTCAAAAAATGACTCGTCTCTGTTACCAGACAAATACCACATCAGCATTTGATCGCCCGCCTTAATCTGCTTACCGCCTACTTCACAATCGTTATTAGCAGTACGGCGCATATAGGCCAAAGGCGTTTGCCAACGGATAATCTCGGCAACCATATTCGGAATGAGGTCGTGATTAGCCTCAAGCTTGTCATATTCCGCTGGGTACTCGTTCAGAGCCAGAACGCCACCGGTCATAGAATTACGCGTGGTGTCATTACCGCCCACAATCAACAAAATCAAATTACCTAAAAACTCTAACGGCTCCATGTCTTTAGTGTCTTTGCCGTTAGCAAGCATTGAGACAAAGTCATCTGTAGGGTTTTCTTTGCGTTCTTCCCAAATTCGTGTGAAGTAAACTAAGCACTCAATGAGCTCTTCGCGACGCTGTTCTTCTGTATCAATAACGCCGCCACCAGGTACCGCAGTAGCCACATCTGACCAGCGCGTTAACTTTGCGCGTTCTTCAAATGGGAAGTCGAACAAGGTGGCCAGCATTTGCGTGGTCAATTCAATGGAGACTTTATCTACCCAGTTAAAGGTTTCACCTTCAGGCAGAGAATCTAAAACATTACCGGTACGCTCCCGGATCAAACTTTCCATTGCCGCCAAGTTTCTTGTAGAAACCACTGGCGCAACAGTCTTGCGCTGTACGTCGTGCTTTGGTTGATCCATTGCAATGAACAGGCTGATGTCCAAAGCACCGTCAGGCAAAGGCTGGTCTATTGGAAACCCCAAAGTAATGCCATGTGCGCTAGAAAAATTGACATGATCAGAGTCCACTGCCTTGATTTCTTCATAGCGGGTTAAAGACCAATACCTACCCGCTACTTCGGTTTCATTGAAGTGCACCGGATCGTCGCGACGCAGACGCTCAAAATACTCGAGCATACGGTTTTCGGCGAAAAGTCTATTCCATACCGGGTTTATGTCTTCAAGTGGCAAGTCATTGGCGGCAGGAATATCGCCGCGCACTGTGTCTTGCTCAGACCCTGGGCGAACATAACTAGGCGGTGTATCTGTCGCCAGTGACTCTTCTAAGCTCGATTTCGTATCAATTGCTTCGCTCATTAGTATCTCCCTTCTAATAGACCTCAAAACATACATGAGTTCGGGCTTTCTTGCGATACTTCACCAAGAATTTTGTAGCCAAATTTCGACTGAATTTCACCACCAGCAGGGCGTAAATCAGAAAAAAGTAATTCTAAATGCAAATAATTATCATTTAGTTGTTGATAATGATTCTCATTTAGATAGACTGCGTTCATCTAATATCAAAAACAAAAATAAAGTTATCATGAAAAATAAAATTACCGCAAAACTAGCCGCTATTAGGCTCGCTCCACTGCTAGTGGCCAGCGTTATTACCCCAACAATCAATCATGCAGACGATGGCAGCCTGTTTATTGAAGAAGTCACTATAATTGGCGAGAAGGTCACCGGCGATCAGGTCAGCGGCAGCGCCCACTACATAGGTGCAGCTGAACTAGAACAACAAGGCTACTCAGATATTCAGCGCACCATACGCCAGGTTCCAGGCGTATCTGTGCAAGTAGAGGACGGCTATGGACTGCGTCCCAACCTAAGTATTCGTGGCGTAGCCACAGAGCGCAGTGGTCGAATTACCCTACTTGAAGATAATGTTCTCATTGCGCCAGCGCCTTACTCGGCGCCAAGCGCCTACTACTTCCCAACCTTTGGGCGCATGAGTGCGGTAGAAGTTCTGAAAGGACCAGCAGCCATTACTCAAGGCCCATACACCATTGGTGGCGCCATCAATATGATTTCCACGCCAATTCCCAATGAGGCTTCAGGCGCGCTGAATATTGAGGCCGGTGAAAATTCTACCTACCGGTTACACGGATATTATGGCGCAGAGCTAGAGAACGGCCTAGCTTACCTAGTAGAAACCCATCAATGGCAATCGGACGGCTTTCAGTCCATTGACCGAGGTGGCGAAAGTGGTTTGGATATAGCCGACTACATGCTCAAGCTCAGCTATGCCCCGAAGGACTCGGACCATGCCGTGGAATTCAAATACCAAAAGGCTAAGCAAGACTCTGATCAAAGCTACTTGGGCTTAACTGATGCAGACTTCAACACTCAAGCGCTGCGCCGCTACGGCATCTCTAAATTGGACAACATCGAAACAGATCACGACCAAGTTATTTTGCGTTATCGCTGGCAGGCCACTGAAGACTTATCTGTTTCGGCCACCTACTACAACAATGAGCATGAGCGCGATTGGTATAAAACTGAAGGTATAGATTTCGATGGCAGCGACAATGCACAATCTTTCTCGCGCACCAGTTGGTCCAAGGTCATCACAGCAATCAACTTGGACGAAGATTTAAACGACTTCACCCCAGCTCAGATGACCCAAATATTAAACGGCACTTTAGACACCGCCGCTGGTAGCATCCAACTTCGCTCGAACGCTAGAGAGTATTTTTCTAGAGGCGTACAACTGAACGCGGAGTGGTCAACTAGCCTCGGCGAAACTCAACATGACATCTCCTTTGGCTTGCGCGTGCATGAAGACGAAGAAGACCGTTTGCAAAGAAACAGCACCTTTAGCCAACAAAGCGGCGCGCTGGTATTGGACGATCTTGGCCTACTAGGCAACGCAGGCAATCGAGTGCAATCTGCTGAAGCATTGGCGCTACATGTGTACGACCGCATTGAATTTGATCGTTGGGTGATTACTCCTGGGCTACGCTACGAAGACATTGATCAGCAACGACAGCGCTGGGAAACTCGCTCAAGCCGCACCGAAACGCCTGCAGTGAGAACTGATGCGAGCTTGCGCGACCAACGACAAAATAAAACTCAAGTTTGGCTGCCAGGTATTGGCGCTAGCTATCAACTCTCAGACGGTAATGTAGTTTTTGCTGGCGCGCATAAAGGCTTCACCGCACCGACTAATGCACCTGATGTAAAAGAAGAAACCGCCATCAACTACGAACTTGGACTACGGCATTCGGGCGCATTTTATGCAGAGGCGACACTCTTTCTAAGCGACTATGATAACTTGTTAGGCCAGTGCACAGCTTCTTCAGGTTCAGACTGTGTTATTGGTGACGCCTTTAATGGCGACGCTGCAACGGTTAAGGGTTTAGAAGTGCTTATTTCAAAGGATCTGTTTTCTTCTGAAACAGTCAACTTCCCAGCTAGCCTGACCTATACCTACATCGACAGCCAGTTCGATACCGACATTGCTAACACTGACTTCTTCGGCTCTGTGAGCGCAGGCGACCCAATTCCGTATATACCAGAACATCAAACGAACTTGTCCGTAGGTGCGCAATGGAGTGATTGGTCAGTGTATGCAACGGCCAGTTACGTTGACGCGGTATGTGTAAGAGCCTCTTGCGGCGAATTCGAGAAGACCGATTCCACAACAACAGTGGACTTGGCAGGCCACTACCAAATTAATGAAACAACCTCTGTTTCGCTGAAATTGGAAAACGCAACTGACAGCGAAGACATCCTGGGTCGACAGCCATATGGAGCGCGACCAAACAAGTCACGAACAGCGTCAGTAGGGTTTAGAATAGAACTATAAGTAGATGCACCGCTAAGAAATGCCTCGATCTAGATCTGCTAGGTCGAGGCGGCCCTCCCTTCAACCCCAGACTCATTTTTGTGCTTCCGCCCTTTCCTACTATTTAGTCCTTATAGATAGCGCCTCATGCATCAAGACCTTATCAGGTTAAAAGTTTGGGGAACATAGCGCCAAACATCATCTTTATGTCTTGTGCGCAAAACTCGATTCACCACAAACAATTCAGGGCAGCCCACCAAAAAGGCTTTTATTCCTCCGGATATTTGTAAGTCTTAATAATCCAAGTCAGACTTGCGAAGTGAAACAAAATCACCGCAGCCACAGCAGGTAGCATGGCGACCAAGCCAAGAGCAAAGAGTGCTATAACGATAAAACTCGGAGCCATCCACAAAATCCCAACAAGCAGTTTTTGCCATGCTGGTCGCTGAGATCTGCCCATAGACATCGTGTGCTCGCAATTTTTGCAGTGAAAAGTATTGTT
>CAJJAQ010000036.1 GCA_905182095.1 uncultured Pseudomonadales bacterium
CTCTTCGCAGGCAATACCAGTATAGATATGCAGCTAAACTGGAAGTTCGCAAACGACACTTTTGGCGAAACCTATCATTTTGGCAAGCTGCATAAAGATACCCTCGGGCGCCTTTACTACGGTAATAACTTACACCTCAAGTTGTTCGGCCAGCATCACCGATTTGTTACGGCTAATCGTGGCATTGATGCGATGCGCACCCTTCCTGAAGCAGAGTGGGACATAGCAAAGGGTACATTCGTGCTGTATCACTTGTTCCCCAATATTCAGCTGCTTGTTGATCAAAATTCCACCACATTGATTCGTATTTACCCTGTTGTAGGCCAACCCGGGCGGTCAATCACGCGCATTAGCTTCTATTTTTCGCCAGAAGCAGCAGAACTGGTTGCGCAGAGAGATGCAGACTGGTCAGGGAATCAGGACGTTTACGACGCCAATAAACGCTTGGCTAATGGTGGCGGGGCGCCCAGTCTGTCCGCTTCGCTGGAGGTATTTCGTTCGACCATTGAAAACGAAGATTACGTCATGGGCGAGATGCAGCAGCGGGCTGCTGAAAACGGCCAGTTGAAAGAAATTTTATTTGGTCGCAATGAACCAGCATTGCACCATTTCCACAGTAATTACCGAGCAGCGCTAGGGCAACCCGAACTGGAAAAGCTTTAACGGTCGAGTAAATTACTGGTTCTGCATGAGAGTTGTTTGAGGATCCTTTAAGGATTTTTTGAGGCTCATTAGAGAGCTCTAAGAAGCCTCTCAGAGACCCCTAAGAGGCCCCTGAAGAGTGTTAGAGAGTCCTGCTTTTTAGCCAGTACTTTAGCAGTACTGTACCAATACTTTAGCATGTTGCTGGAGCGCCTTTAGGGCAGCAATTTACTCACTACGGCAGATGCACTAACCTCGTGCTCAAGTCGGGGTAAGTGTAATGCGTTCGCCCTATGTATTTCCTTTGCCAATAGAGCAGTCGCTGTTCTTTATACAGAGAAGCATCAATGTCAGCTGAACAATCCCAAGTCCTTGGCTGGGCCCACATTAACAATAAGTTGTGTAGAGATTTTATCTTTACAGATTTCTCTAATGCTTTTGCGTTTATGACCCAAGTGGCGTTACTCGCTGAGAAAGCCGACCATCACCCCAATTGGTCTAATGTTTATAATCGTGTGACCATTGAGTTAACCAGCCACGATGCTGGTAATACCGTGACAGCCAAAGACCTTGCAATGGCTCAAGCCATTAACGCTCTAGCCCCCTAAGACTTGCGCCTAACGTAGGCCTGTAAGTAAGCGGCGTGTGCGCCTACTTGCAAAAGCTGCGTATCAGATCGCCTCAGATCGCCTCAGATCACCTCAGATCGCTTCTGACTGTCAAAACACGCTCTAGTTGATAGAGGATTATGACAAACCGTTAATGCAAAATGTCCGAAATAGATATTGCTAGCGCCTAAGCCTTTCGTTAACTTTAGCGCTGAATTTTTATATCTAAATCTATTTAGGGGGAATACATGCCCAAGGTTACTTTCATTGAGCACAACGGTACTGAACACAGCGTAGACGCAGAGGTAGGTAAATCTTTAATGCAGATCGCGTTGGATAATTTGGTACCAGGAATCGATGCTGATTGTGGCGGTGAGTGTTCATGCGCAACATGCCACATTATGGTTAAAGCAGATTGGTTAGACAAAATTGGTAAGCCGAGTGATGCGGAAGATTCAATGTTAGATCTAAATCCAGAACGCGAGCCAAGCTCACGTTTGGCTTGCCAAATTGAAGTCAAAGAAATCCATGACGGGCTTACTGTCGACCTACCGGAGTTTCAATTCTAATGAGTGAAGCAACAGTTCTACAGATGATAGATCACGAAGCTAAAGATGTGCCCTTAGCGGACATCGATGTTAGCCAGCGTGAGTTATGGGTCCAAGACCGGAAGTGGGACTACTTTACACGTTTGCGTGATGAAGACCCCGTCCACTTCTGCAAAGACTCTGAGTTTGGACCTTATTGGTCGGTGACTCGTTTCGCAGACATTATGGAAGTGGAAGCCAATTGGCAGAGCTTTTCTTCAGATCCGGCAATTACCATTGTAGATCCAGAAGAAGACTTTCCACTGCCCATGTTTATTGCAATGGATCCACCTAAGCATGATGAGCAGCGCATGACTGTGCAAGGCTCAGTGGCGCCGAAGAACCTTAAGGTGATGGAAAGCACCATTCGTGGGCGAGTACAGACGGTTTTAGACAGCTTACCTGTCGGTGAATCTTTTAACTGGGTTGATAAAGTATCTATTGAACTAACCACCCAAATGTTGGCGACCCTCTTTGATTTTCCTTTCGAAGATAGAAGCAAACTTACACGTTGGTCCGATGTGGCGACTGGCGGCCCAGAAACAGGCATCGTCGAAAGCGAGGAGCAACGTCAAGAAGAGTTACTCGAATGTTTGGCGTACTTCACTAATCTGTGGGAAGAGCGTGCCAAGCAGGGGTTATCTAATGACCTGATCTCCATGTTGGCGCATGGTGAGGCCACTCAAAATATGAGCCCGCAAGAATATTTGGGCAACCTTATTCTGCTCATTGTGGGCGGTAATGACACCACTAGAAACTCAATGACCGGCGGCGTGTTGGCCCTGAACCAGAATCCGGGTGAATATGCCAAGCTGCGCAATAACCCCACGGTTATTCCCTCCATGGTTTCAGAAATTATCCGCTGGCAGACTCCGCTAGCCCACATGCGTCGTAAGGCAACCAAAGACTATGTCTTAGGTGGCAAGACCATTAAGGCAGGCGATAAGGTTGTTATGTGGTATATCTCAGGTAACCGCGATGAACGAGCCATTGACAAGCCTAACGAATTTATTATTGACAGAGATCGTGCGCGACAGCATTTGTCTTTTGGCTTTGGTATTCACCGCTGCATGGGTAATCGCCTTGCGGAGATGCAGATAAAAATTCTTTGGGAAGAAATTCAGAAGCGTTTTCATATGGTAGAAGTGGTCGGCGATCCAGTATTGGTGCCGTCAAACTTTGTCCACGGCTTCACTGACCTGCAAGTAGTACTGCATAGCCACTAAGTTTGTTTAGCGTGTTATGGCAAAAGCCAGTTCAATGAACTGGCTTTTTTTTGTCCTGCTAATTTCTGGGCAGCGCTAAGGTTCGCGGAAGTGTCTTCATTGCACAGTCAATGCTGTAAATTACCCTAGGGTCAAAGCATATTAGTGCGGTGTTCAGCAAACAGACTCATCACTGAGTTCATTTAACAAAAGGGATAAAACTATGCCGACGTTTACGCAAGGCGAGGTAAAAATTGAATTTCAAGAGTTTGGCAAGGGCACACCCATATTGCTAATTGCGCCAGGTGGCATGCGTTCAGCCATTTCGATGTGGAGCCACAGTCCTTGGAATCCTATTGACGTGCTGCAAGATCATTACCGAGTTATTGCAATGGATCAGCGCAACGCCGGCAATTCCTTCGCGCCAGTTGCAGTAGGTGATGATTGGAATACTTACACCACTGATCAGTTGGCGTTGATGGACCATTTAGGTATAGATCAATTTCATGTGGCAGGTATGTGTATTGGCGGGCCGTACATTCTTAATTTACTTAAGCACGCGCCACAGCGCATCACCTCAGCATTGGTTTTGCAGACCATCGGTCGAGATGACAATCGCGACATCTTCTTCTCCATGTACGACATGTGGGCTGAAGATCTGTTGGCTGCCAAGTCAGATAACTATAGCCCAGAGGCCATGGCATCACTCAGGCACAACATGTTCGACAACGACTTGCCGTTGTTCTGCGTAGAAGACGATTTTGTCCGTCAGTGCACAACGCCGATGTTAGTGTTTGCTGGTAACGATGTTTATCACCCGAATGCCAGTTCCAAACACCTAGCAGCGTTGGCGCCCAATGCACAATTGGTCGAAGATTGGAAAGAGGGCGCCGACATCGCCCAAGGTCTAGATCAGGCCTTGCAGTTCTTGCAGGCTAATACTTAGGATTTAGATCCAAGGTACTCACGAGCACAAATTCCAGTTTCCGGTATTGCCGGTGGGCGGACTGGTATAAAATAGCGCCTCTTGGTGGCGAAGAACACAAACTCTTGGAACCTAGGGTTCTAATTGCGTTGGCATAGGCTGGCGCTGCGTCGATCATCTTGTCGATGCGCCGCTTAGTTGTGGCCAATAATAAACGACGACTAATAATTAAAATAAAGGAGTGATGTATGTCACTGGTTGCAGTAATGGAAACGAATAAAGGCACTATTAGGTTAGATCTGTACGCAGAGGAAACACCCATGACCGTGGCGAATTTCGTCAATTTGGTTGAGCGTGGTTACTACAATGGCCTAGCGTTCCATAGAGTCATCCCAGAATTCATGATTCAGGGCGGCTGTCCTCAAGGCACAGGCACCGGTGGCCCTGGCTATCGTTTCCCAGATGAGTTTGTGTCTACTCTAAGACACGATGCCCCGGGCAAATTTTCTATGGCCAACTCTGGTCCCGGTACCAATGGCTCACAGTTTTTTATAACCCATGTGCCCACACCTTGGTTAGATGATGCGCACACTATTTTCGGAGCGGTACAAACTGATGCAGATCAGGACATCGTCAATGAAATTGGTCAGGGTGATGTAATTGAGTCCGTAACTATTGAAGGCGAGACCGCCGCTTTGCTAGCATCGGTGACACAAGTTGCAGACTGGAATGAGGCTATGGGCGAAGCCTAAAGAGCTCAGCCAGCAAATGGGTTCATGCGGTGAAACTATTTTGAGTTGTCGAGGGGGCAGCTTAAGCATAGTCAGGGTGAACCAATTTACTCAACCATCTTGCGAATTTGCAGGATGGTTGGCAGCAAACAGCCGCTTGCTAATT
Source organism: uncultured Pseudomonadales bacterium (assembly GCA_905182095.1). Classification (GTDB taxonomy): domain Bacteria; phylum Pseudomonadota; class Gammaproteobacteria; order Pseudomonadales; family Azotimanducaceae; genus UBA4421. Next base: position 4,865 of record CAJJAQ010000036.1, read on the forward strand.
GCCGTTGGCAAACAGCATTGGCGTTATCAGACTAGTCGGCACTGATAATTGAGGACTAAATAGGGGAGGCATCAATGAGCGACGATTTTCTTTTTTCCGGATTGAAAGTGTTGGATATGGGCAGTTGGATTGCAGGCCCAGTGGCATCTACCATATTGTCTGACTATGGTGCCCAGGTAATCAAGGTAGAGGCGCCAGAAATCGGTGACGGCTACAGGGCTTTCGCTGGCATGGCCTCAACCCCCACCCACGCAGAAAATTACACCTGGGAGATGGACAACCGCAATAAGCGCTCAATCACCCTGAACCTCAAATCTGACCAAGGCCGAGCAATTCTGCTTAAGTTGGTTGAAGAGTGCGATGTATACGTCACCAACTTGCCACACCCCATGCGCCGAGCCTGGCAGCTCAGCTACGAAGATCTCGCACCACTGAACCCAAAAATGATTTATGCATCGTTAACCGCCTACGGTGAGTTGGGTCCAGAACGAGATCGTGAAGGCTTTGATTTGGTTGCCTACTGGTCACGTTCCGGGCTTATGGACTTAGTGCGCTCACCCGGCGCACCTCCCGCGCCTGCACTGCCGGGTATGGGAGACCATCCCACCTCGGTAAGCTTATACGCGTCAATTCTTACTGCATTGTTTAGGCGCCAACAAACTGGCGAGGGTAGTCATGTACACACCTCGCTACTGGCTAATGGCATTTGGTCTGCATCTTGTATTGCCCAAGGAACTTTTGCCGAGGCAGATTTCACCGATTACTATGCCAGTCAGCCACGCCTATTTGCGCGGCGTATGTACGAGGCCGCAGATGGCCGTTGGATGCAGTTCAGTATGGTGCGTACAGACGAGGAGGTTGACCTGATGTTCGCGGCTATGCAGCGGCCAGAGTTGTTACTCGATCCGCGCTTTGCCACTTCAGATGCTCGACTCGAATTTGGCGACCAACTGGCAGAAGAAATGGTGCTGATTATCAAAACTAAGTCATCTGAGCAGTGGATGTCTGAGTTTCATGCAATTGGGGTGCCTTCGGCTCTTGTGGGCCAAGTGGCCGACCTACCTACAGACCCGCAAGTGATTGCCAATAACATGGCCTTTGCACCGCCAGATGGTATAGATATGCCATTGGTGATTAAGCACCCGCTAAATATTGACGGCCTAGCAACCAAGACCATGCTCAAGGCGCCAGAAATGGGTCAACACACCAGTGAGGTTTTAGCGGAAATGGGATACTCAGAGGCGGAAATCACCGCCTTCCAAGAGCAAGGTATCGTTTAAGCCGGCGCAAGGATTTTTCGGCGCTTAATGTATCGGGACGTTGGGCCAAAATAATGCCTTGCCGCTCAATTCAAAGTGCCGTGTCGCGTCTTTGTTTGTGTTTAAATCAGAAAATACAAAAACGTAATCTTAGGTCATTGATGCAACCTCAAATTCCCGCGCTGCGCGATTTAGTCCTTATTGGCGGTGGCCATAGCCATGTCCAGGTACTGAAAAAATTCGCCATGAACCCGGTCCCCGGCGTTCGTTTGACGCTTATCTCTGAGAGTGCGCTCTCACCTTATTCTGGCATGTTGCCGGGCTATATCGCAGGCGCTTACAGCGCAAAGGACATCAATATTGCGTTAGGGTCACTGTGTGTTTTCGCCAAAGCTCGGCTCATCTGTGCCCAGGTCACAGGTATAGACCCAGAAGAAAATACTGTGCAACTGGCTGACAGGCCAAGCTTGCGTTTCGACATATTGTCGCTGAACTGCGGCGCCGAACAAGCGCCAGTGATGGGCCAAGGCATTCGGGTAAAGCCGTTGAATAAATTCATGCCCCAGTGGTCTGCCATCAAAAAATCTATGCATGCTGAAACTGATAAGCAGCACAGTATTGCAATTATTGGTGCCGGTGCAGGTGGGGCAGAGTTGGCCTTGGCCTTTAGAGCAAGCCTGCCAGCGCAAACAGCCATTCATCTGGTTGGGCCAACACTCCTGCCCGGCCACGGCGCTGGCGCTGTAAGCCAGCTCAAGAAGGTTCTGAGCGAGAGGAAAATTGCCTATGTCTGTGACCGCCTTGCTGCAGAAGAGACAAATTCCGTGGATGGTACGGTTAACTTAAAATTACAGTCTGCAAGGAATTCTATTCGCGCAGATCACGTGTTTTGGGTCACAGATGTGCGGGCGCCGCAGTGGTTGAACGCGACCGGCATAGAACAAGATGAACGAGGTTTTTTGCGTGTAGATAACCGTCTCCGCAGTCTTTCACACCCGCATATTTTTGCCGCTGGCGATGTTGCCCATCTGGTGGCTCAAGAACGCCCTAAGGCCGGAGTGTATGCTGTGCGTGCAGGGCCAATTTTGGCGGATAATTTGGCCCTAGCAATTCAAGGCCTAAGTCTAGCTGGGTCCAGGAGCCAATTTCGACCCCAGCGCTACCACCTAAATTTGATCGGCTGCGGCGATGACACAGCCATTGCTTCTTGGGGTCCCCTGGCAACTCGCGGGCGCATTTGGTGGCGACTCAAGCAATGGATTGACGAAGGGTTTATGCGCCGCTTCAATGATCTACCGATAATGCCAACACTCGTACACGAACTACCCAGCGCGTTAGCCCAGCACCTGCCTGATGACTTAATGCGTTGTGGCGGCTGTGGTGCAAAGCTGGCGGCAGATCCGCTGCGCCGAGTGTTGGCGCGACTGCCCAAACAATTCTCGGTGAACCTCAAACTGGGTATTGGTGATGACGCTGCAGAAGTCATCAATACTGGGCCGACCACATTGGCCACTGTAGATGGCTTTCGCAGCATGGTTAGCGATCCTTATCTATTTGGTCGAATAGCCGCTCACCATAGCCTCAACGATATTTTCGCTATGGCGGCAAAACCTACCGCCGCTTTAGCTTTCGTTACGGTACCGCTGATGGCTGAGGCCATGATGGAAGACGAGCTGTTCCAACTTATGAGCGGTCTAGTTGATGTACTCAATGCCCACGATGTTGTGCTGGCCGGTGGCCACTCGGCAGAGGGCGCAGAGTTGAATTTGGGGCTAACCGTACTGGGCGCCAGTGCCGGCGAGGTCAGCACTAAGGCCGCCGCACAAATTGGTCATGGCGTCATTTTGACAAAACCTTTGGGTACCGGTGTGGTGCTAGCAGGGGACATGCGTGGTCAGGTAGATAGCCAACTTTCCAGTGCATGTATGGCATCAATGGATCAAAGCAATTGGCCCAGTATTGCGGTGCTGGTTGCGCATGAAGTAGGGGCGTTGACCGACGTCACCGGATTTGGTTTAGCTGGGCATTTGGGCGAAATTTTGCGCGGCGCAGGTTGCGGAGTGAAGTTGCGTTTAGCTGATATACCCCTGCTACCAGGTGCGGAAGATTTGGTTCGTCAGGGCATTGCCAGTTCTTTACAAAAGGCTAATGCGCTCGTGCTACAAGACTATAAGTTCATTGATATTGAGCACGATAACCCTCGATTGCAGTTACTTGTAGATCCGCAAACTTCCGGAGGCATGTTGGCCACACTACCTCAAGAACAAATAGCAGACTGTTTGGCTGAGCTGAACAACCTTGGCTACCAGGCAGTACAAATCGGCGAAATTTGTGACTCTTCTATAATGGAAATTCACTAGCAGACCCACACTAGTTAAAGCACTCAATAGAAACCTTATTAGAGAATCGAGCCGAAGTTGACACGGCTACCTAACCAGTGCGCTAAAAATACTCCGCCATTGCCGGCCTAAACCGATCCATGTCTACTAAGAATGAATCGTGACCTTGGATGGAAGGTAAGGGTTTGAATATTACCTCGTCCACTTGGCAAGACAACTCGTCAGCCAATTCCTGTTGCTGACTAATAGGAAATAACATATCCGTAGTTACACCAATGACCAAGGCCGACTCAAGTCCCAGAGTGGAAAAACAGCTAGACAAACTACCGCCATTATCTGCGGCGTCAAATAAATCCATTGCCCGCGAAAGGTATAAATAACAGTTGGCATCAAAAGATCCAATAAATTTGTTAGCGTGGGTTTCTAAGTAAGATTCCACTTCAAAGTCAATGCCAAATGGGCTGTCCTCGTCGGTAAAACCTACTGCACGCTCGCGGCCGAAGCGTTCGCTCCATTCCTCGGCAGACCTGTAGCTGATCATGCCGAGTTTGCGCGCTAAGCGCATACCCGTTACTGGCCCGTGTTCTGCCAGCAAGTACTGACCCTTTTCCCAAAGCGGGTCTTTGCGGATAATTTCACGTTGTAACGATCGTAAGGCGATGGAATAGGGCAGGCTCCTAGCAGCAGAGGAAATAGACACTAGGCGCCTTACTTTTTTCGGGTGATTAAGTGCGAAGGCCAATGCAGTCATACCGCCCATGGAGGCACCAACGACTGTGTGCAACTGCTGCACGCCATAGTGTTCAAGTACGCTGATGGCGGTATTTGCGATGTCTTCCACGGTAAGTACAGGAAAGGTTAAGCGGTAAAGTTCGCCAGTTTCTGGATCAATGCTGGCAGGTCCAGTTGAGCCAAAGCAGCTGCCCAGAGAATTCATGCAAATCACAAAGTAGCGATTGCTGTCTATTGGCTTATTCGGCCCGAGCATGTCCTCCCACCAACCCGCAGACGGATCGACGTTGGAAGACGCCGCGTGGGCCGAGGGAGATAGTCCAGTGAAGATAAGTACGCAGTTAGATTTATCCTCGTTAAGGCTACCCCACGTCTCAAAAGCAAAAGTAGGGCAACTTAGAACGCCTCGTTTCATAGGAAACTGGCCGTCGAATTCTAGTTTTTGAACTGCTCTCACATATGCCCCGCTAATACTTGACGATGTAGGAGGCTAGAATAAGAGATCTCACCTTTGACCGCCACTGAAACAAAGCCTTGGTAGACCCACTCGGCAGTGACTCTGTTAGGCGCTATTGGGGCGTAGAGTCATCTACTGAAAATGTCTGAGCTACCTGTTCGGCGTTCATCAAAACGTCGTCAATCAACGCCAGAGCTACCTCGTCGAAGGGTATGCCAAGAAAAGCGGTAGTAGACAGTTCAATAAACAACTCGAGCAGTTGCTCTTCGCCATCTACGGCATCAAGATCAATAAAAATTTTTGTAAAGAAGGCGATGGCTGCTATTTGACCGGTTTCGTTGAGGTGAAGTAATAATTCTTCGAGTCGAGGTTTTAAGTCGCTTTTGACTGATTCTATTGCATTCATCAGACAACATTGCATGGCTGACTGTGAACGAATTGTGAAGGCAATAAACCAGTTGAGAAATGTCCTAATGAAGTTACTGTTGTTGCAGCCAACGACGTCGTAGGATGCGCAGTAGGAGCTAAACGAGCTTGCATAAACTAATCTCTCAACGAGGGTGCCGCCGTGAAATCAATTCTGTCATTGTTAAATCCTGTGGTGATCTTTCTTGCATCAACGCCGCTACATTTTTTATTCAGTCACAATATCGTGGTGCTGAAAATTAAGGGGCAGCGCTCAGGCAAAATTTACACTATCCCTGTGACCTATTTAAAAACCAAAGGCGGCATAACTTGCATGACTGAATCTGCTGGGATTTGGTGGAAGAATCTGCGCCAGGGGCAGCAGGTAGAAATACAGTTAGCAGGCAAGTGTTTGTCGGCCTACGGTACTGCGAACGCCGATGACGTTGAAAAAATTGCTACTGCATTAGAAAAATTCTGCCGCAACAGTCGCGCCAGCGCTTATTTCGCCAAAGTAGGCTTCACCCAGGGTCAGCCTAATGAGGCGGACATTACCGCAGCAGCGCCTAAGCATGTGCTGATTGAGCTAACACTCTAACCAGTGAGCAAACTGGTTACTGAGCAAAAGTCTGCAAAAGTTTGCATAGAAGTATTGAGCATAATAGTTAAGACAATAGGCTGCGCATTCGCCAGCAGCTATTCAGCAACTTTCTAGCGACTATCGAGCGACGATCTAGCAGCTGACTAGCAACTACCTAGCAAATAGCCAGTACAAATTGGCTTGGGGTTAGCTACTCATAAATATTTCGCAAGTTTTCAACTCGGAAAATTCGTCACTCCAGGCTAGACGCTCAACATACTGATGGCGTGTATAGCCGTCAAAATGCTCCAACATATATTCTTTCACCGCTTGCTCAAAAAGGTGCAATCCATCCCTAACAGTTGGCGCCGTAATGCGAACTTCAATATCAAAGGGTTCAATAGGAAACTCGTCCTGATCATAGCCCCAAATATCTTTCATCTTGTAGGCGATAGGATCAACTGGCTTTAATTCTAATGTTTTTGCGTCAACCTGGCCGCCTTGGCTGGGTTCCCATATCCAATTCTCATGCTGCATGTTGCTGGCTCCTTTTGCGCGATCAAGCTCTGATAGTGAGGCGTGCCCACTCTCCCGTGGCGCAGTACTGTAACCGCAAACTTAACCAATATCTCTACAAGATGTAACTAACAAGAGAATAACCCACCAAAATTGATCATAGTTATGAATTGTCTAATATTGCTTAGACTTAAAGTGTTCGAACCCAGATAGCATGCTCCCGTCTTCGCTATTCCATGCGCGAGTAATGAGCAGAACAGGAGTTGTAGGAATGAACACGAAAGTCGATCTAGTTGATCCGCGGGATAATGCTGCGGGTTCGACCACTGACGATACATTTTCCAAGGCCATTGCTACCCGGTCTGCGGGGCTACGAAAGCTCCAAGATTTTATTCCACGCGCGGGCAGGGCTTATCAGGCCACGCGGAATCTTGACCATGGCATAGGCCAGCACGCCAACGTATCCAACCTCTCACCGTATCTTCGTCATCGACTGATCACCGAAGAAGAGGTGCTAGCAAGTGTACTCTCCGAGCACAGCGAAAAGGGTGCGTTTAAGTTTATTCAGGAAGTCTTCTGGCGCAGTTATTGGAAGGGCGCTCTTGAGCATCGCGGCAAGCTTTGGCCAGAATATCAACAAAATCTCAGTTGGAATTTGGAAAGCCTGCGCAAAGACACAAAACGCTGGGTAACTTACCAACAAGCAGTGACAGGAACCACTGACATTGCGCCCTTTAACGAATGGGTAAAAGAGCTTGTCACTACTGGGTATGTGCACAACCATGCGCGGATGTGGTTTGCCAGTGTGTGGATTTTTACTTTTCAGCTGCCCTGGGAGTTAGGGGCAGATTTTTTTCTGCGTAACCTGCTAGATGGAGATGCGGCTTCTAATACCCTAGCCTGGCGCTGGGTAGCCGGCCTCCACACCAAAGACAAAACTTATTTGGCTACGGCCAGCAATATTCGCAAATGTTCCGGGGAGCGGTTCGCGGATTCGTGTGACTTCTCATTAGGGTTAAAGCGACTTGCCACTACCGCGCAACCGCAACAGGAAAATCTATCGCCAGCGGCGCTGCAAAAAACGCCTATAGAGTGGCCAAAACCTTTAAGTTGTTCGCTTGAACCAAATACAGTCGCAGGATTACTGCTAACAGAAGACGACCTTTGCACAAAGCTGCCTTTTCAACCGTCGGCGATCGCAGCTTTGACCGCATCATCTAGAAGTCCCATTGCACCAACTAGCGAATTGGTCCAGCAATTCACTCGAGGCGCCATTAAAGACACCTTGCAGCGACTAGCCGACAAATCGGCAGCTCAGGTGGTCGAGCATGCTCTGACGGAAGAAGAGATCGTCAACTGGGCAGTTGAGCAAAAGATCCAGCAATTGTTGCACCCCTATGCACCATCGGGGCCCACGCAAATGCGCTTACTCAATTTGGCGCCAAAGTTAGCGGCAAGGGGCATACAGTTAACGCCATTTATGCGCGACTATGATCGGTTGGTCTGGCCTCATGCCAGTAAAGGGTTCTTTCAAATGGGTAAGCAGATCCCAAACTTTTTATCGGTCATGGAGTTGGGTCAAAATCTCAGCGCTGACAGAACGCTTTGCGGCTTTTAGAGCAAAAAAAGAAAGCCTAATTGCGAAAATATAATCGTAGGCGGTTAATTGATTTTGCAGTAGCTTGTTGAACTTCAGCCAGTTGGAGTGCGAGTAAATGAGTGTTGCGATCAACCGTCCGATTAGTCGACGTAGAGTTATTCAAGGTGTCGGTGCAAGTTTGGGTGTCTTAGCCTTGCGCGGTTTTTCTGTTCAGGCCAGCGAGCCAGTACACTTCACCCATGGCGTAGCCAGTGGCGACCCATTGGCAGACCGAGTCATTTTATGGACCAGAGCCATCCCAGGATCCGGCAACCACAGTAATGTCAGCGCGCTTTGGCAAATGGCCGCAGATAATGAATTTACCCAAATTTTAGCCAGTGGCAATGCCAGCGCTACCAACGATAGCGACTATACAATAAAAGTTGATGCAACTGACTTAGCCCCTAACCAGAAATACTTCTATCGATTTATCGTAGACGGCATAAGTAGCCCCATTGGACAGACCAAAACTTTACCCCTGGGCATAGTCGATGAATACAAAATTGGCGTCGCCTCCTGCTCCAATTATCCCCAAGGTTATTTCAATGCCTATAAACATATGGCAGAAAGCGATTTAGATCTGGTCCTGCATTTAGGCGATTATATTTACGAATATGCACAGGGTAGGTATGCAAGCAAAGTAGCCCTAGAGCAACTGGGCAGGAATGTTCAGCCAACTACGGAAATACTCAGCCTCGAAGACTATCGCATGCGTTACGGGCTATATCGCACCGACCCGGATTTACTCGCCTTGCACCAACGACATGCCTTTATTTGCGTTTGGGATGACCATGAACTGACTAATAATACTTGGAAGGATGGCGCGGAAAATCACAACGAAGGCGAGGGCGACTTTCATCAACGCATGCGCGCTGCGCGGCAGGCCTACCACGAGTGGTTGCCCATTAGAGTAAAACCCCAAGGCGATCAAGCGCCCATATATCGCTCATTCCAAATCGGTCAGCTTGCAGACCTGCATATGCTAGACACACGCCTACATGGCCGCGACCGCGGCTTAGAGTATGCGAAGGATTTAACCTATCAATCGCTGGCCTTTGATATTCGAGATCCAAAATCAGTCAATGCTATATCCGACACTGCGGCAGCATTGTTGCAGGAGGGCGAGCGACAAAGGGTATTATTGCCGTTCGATCTTTCCAGCGGCAAGCCGGTAGCCATTACCGATTACGCAAAAATAGCCGATTTAGATGCCCAATCATTGCCCGAGGGCTGGTCTTACTTACCCGATGCAGAGGCATTCAGGCGTGACAAACTAGATAATACACAGCGCACTATTCTAGGCTTTGACCAGGAAGAGTGGTTAGCCAAAGAACTCGAATCGGGTAAAGCCAGAGGCAGCGAGTGGCAAATCATTGGACAGCAGGTATTGATGGGTAAAATGTCCTATCCACACGTGTCCACGGCCTTAACCCTCAGTAATTGCCCTGATTTTTGAGGTTTCTCTTTGTTGCCCGCTCACTTTCTGTGAACTAGTTCACATTTTTAGAAATTACGTTGTTTTTTAAGCGCCTATTTCGTCTCTTTTTGTCCCAATTTTTTCATTTGTCCACGCCTAATCGTGGACGGTGCACCTCCTATGTTTTTAGGTTTCTTTTTCTGACTAATTTGTTTTTACGGTGGCATATATATGCCTTCCAGCACACCATCCCATTCGCTTACATGGAAGCCTTTACCTCTTTGGTTTGGTCCTTTGTTATTCCACGCTTCTGCTGGCGTTCCCCCATTTAGGTTTTGGTGGGGGCGAACATGGTTGTACCAGTTTCTGAAGATATGCAGGCTGGATGTCATTTCATCGGCGGGGATGATTACTTGTTTGGTGTGTTGTTTTAACGTGCCAAAGAATCTTTCAATTCTTCCATTTTGCCAAGGGCAGGCCACTTCTGTGGTTTGGTGCTTTATACCTAAAAACCATAAACCGAAGCGGAACAGTTTGGAGGTAAGACACGCTTCATTGTCTGTGCGTAAAAATTTGGGATGACCATATTGTTCTATGAGATTTAGTAATGCCCGTAGCAGTGCAATGCTGGTTTTGCGCCGCACAGACATTAAGCCGATACACGCTCTGGTGCCTGCATCTATACAACCCAATAGCCTGTGGGGTTGGTTATTGTTGTCATTGATCTGGGTTAAATCCATTTGCCAGAGTTTGTATCTGGGAATGGGGGCAGGGGGCTTTGCTTTGATGCGCCTGCGCTCCAACAACACTTCATGTTCGTAGCGAGACACCGGTTTATAAACCCAAGACTTGCTGACGGTCATAGCTTTGGAGTTGGCATATAGCCGGTTAAAAACGAAAGCCAACTTGTGCCCGCTGTAAGTTGGGTAAAGGGCAGCAAGCTTAATAATCTCAGTAATGACCCATTGGGGTTTAGGGAGATATTTGGTGCCGTACTTTTTTTGCGCTAGCTCGTCTTTAGAGCGTCTGCGGATATAGGTGAGTGGTTTTTGGAAAGAGATTAACCAACAGTATGTGATCGTTGTGATAATGACTGCCCAAAGTGTAAGGCTTAAAACTGTAAGCATTTGCTGACTTTTTCTTCAGTAAAAACCCACTAATATCAGTGTTTTATTTAGTTTCTATCGATTTTTCGATGAGCCGTGTTACGCAACCGTTGGTCGGTTTGTTTGGACTAGGGGAGGTGCTTTAATAAATTGGTGTAAATATAAACGAGCTACGGGGGCGAGCTTGCAAACGTCTGGACAACTATTATTTTGGTTAATGCTGGCGCTTTCTAATCGTTCAGAGCGAAGCCTGTCAGCCTCGCTGCAACTTAACTGAGATCTTTTGCGGGTGTTTACTAAACGAACTTAGTCCATGTCTCTAGTGGTGCTCTATCTGAAACCAAGCTATTCACATCTGCCTCTGGGTTTTTATGCCCAATGGCCATGCCACAAAACAGCATTAAGTTGTCTTCTGCGCCGACAAAGTTTGCTACCGCTTGTGATCTGTTTGCCCAAGCTTCTTGTGCGCAGGTGTCCAGCCCTTCTTCTTGTGCCAACAGCATAAATGTTTGTAAAAACATGCCTAGGTCTGACCATTGAGGTGGCCCCATAGTTTTGTCTATAAAGCAGAAGAATGCGGCAGGCGCATCGAAAAACTTAAAGTTTCTGGCTAGGTGTGCAAAGCGGCTGGGTTTGTCCTCTCGCGGAATGTTCAGCAGTTTGTACATGTCTTCGCCCACTTTAAATCTGGAGTCGCGGTAGGGGGAGGGCAATTCCTTGGGGTAAATTTCGTAAGCTGGGGTTTCTCTGGGATCAGTGTCTGCCAAGAATTGGTGGAACTTTGGCATGCTTGGTCCATTAATTACGAACACTCGCCATGGCTGTACGTTGCCGCCTGAGGGCGCGCGCGCGGCCTTTTCTAGTAGCTGAGATATCTGTTCATCAGATACTGGGGTGTCTAGAAAAGAGCGGATTGATCTTCGCGCTTCTACGGCTTCGCTAACTTTCATAAGGTGTCCTAAATTTTTCGGCTTAAGCTATATATTTTTCTAGACTGCCTCTAATGACTAAAATCAATCAGAAGAAGGCTAGAAAAAGTTTAGCGGGGTTGTTTGATAGGCAAGACATAGCCGCCAATTGGCGGCTATGTGCAACGTGCTAGCGCAGCTGCCTAGTTAAAGACACCGTTAAAGGCATCTTCATTGAAGCCTATTAACAGTGTTTTGCCTACTACACTGGTGGGTGCGCGTAGATTGCCTGTGCTGCCTAACATGGCGTCTATGGCTTCATCTGTGGCTGCACTGCCACCTTTGAATTCAATGACTTTTTTGCCTTTTGCCACAATCATTTTGCTTGCTTTGGCCAGCAATGCTTGGGCGTCTTCCCGCTGTAGCTTGCGACTTGCAGGCACAGTGGTTGCTATTGTTATGTTGCTTGCTTCCAAAAACTTGGATGCTCGAGTACAGCTGGTTCAGCCGCTGCGAAAATAATACCAATCTACTTTCTTTGCCATTTCATTGTCCTATGATGTGGAGGCTCATAATAAGAGGAGGGCGGCCACAATGACAACATTTGCGATAGATTTTGACACCACATCTTTGGCGGAGACTCAATTTACCTTTGCCGATGGCGTTGCCACTTTAACGCTGCACAAGCCCGACCTGCGCAACGCCATATCCACCGTTATGCTCGCCGAGTTGATTTATTTGCTTGAGTGCTGCGAGCGCGATGATTCTGTGCGGGTGGTTGTTTTGCAGGGCGCCGGCAGTGGCTTCTGCCCCGGGGATAATTTGCGTGGTATGGGTCCGCTGCCGGATGATTTTCAGTTTATGCCCACCAGTCCTGTAACCCACGCGGGCATTCAGCAGCGCCTGCGCGGCATGAGCAAACCCACCATTGCCGCACTCCATGGTTTCGCCTTGGGTGTGGGTCTGGATCTGGCCATGGCTTGTGATTTTCGTATTGTGACTGTCAATGTGAGGCTACAAGACCAACGGGTTATTGATCGCGGCATGCACGCCGTTACCGGTTGTGCTTGGCTGCAAACCCGCGCCATTGGTAGCGCTCGGGCCTTGGAGTTTTTGATTTTGGGCGAGGCTATTGACGGCGAAACAGCTAAAGCTTGGGGCATGGCGAGCAAAGTGGCCACTGAAGATGAATTCAGCCAGACCTTAATTGCGTTAACTCAGCGCCTTGCTAAGGCGCCCACCAAAGCCATTGGATTAATGAAGCGTCAGATATACGCCGGTGAAACAATGAGCCATGAGGACTTTATGGCCTTTGCTGCACCGCTTATTACGCAGATTGAGATTAAGGATCGGCAAGAGGGCATTCAGGCCTTCTTAGAAAAACGGCCCGCAAATTTTTCCGGCACTTAGTTCTCACTGCAAGGAAGTTGCGGATGATTTTTTGCGCAGTGCATTTAGCACTTCGTTTCTTCTGCGCTACTCAGTACTCTTGGGCTGGATAAAGATTTTTATATTTGGAGGAGAGCAGCATGGCACCCATACCCAAGGGCAGTACAGTAGCAGTAACAGGTGGCGCAGGTTTTATCGGCGGCTGGGTAGTTAAACTGCTCCTAGACAAAGGCTATCGTGTTCGCGCCTGTGTCAGAGACGTTAACGACGCTGCTAAAACCCAATTCCTACGCGACATGCCAGGATACGCATCAGGTCGACTGAAACTGTATTCTGCAGACCTTGATCAACCCGGTTGCTTCGACGAGGCCTTTGCCGGTTGCCAAGGGGTTTGCCATGTTTCCCACGTTAGCGACTATGACGACCAAGATTACGTACGCGGCGTGTGCAAACACGTGATTGATAGCATCAATAAATCTGGCACAGTCAATCGTGTCATCGTTACCTCAAGTATTGCCGCCATTATCTCTGAAGCAGATTTAAATGAACTGCAACGCCGGCCTGTGTTCTACGAGGACCGCTACCCAGATGAGGAAAACCCCAAGCGAACCACTGCCAAGGGCCAAGGTTACTCCATGGGTAAAGTTGAGCTTGAACGGATGTTTACAGATGCCGCCGAAGCCAATGGTGAATGGGATTGCATTCGGGTTTGCCCGGCTGACAATGTTGGGCCTATTTTGGCGGCCCATCAAAAAGACAAAGGTCCCTGGCAGAACAATATTGAAATGATGCTGAAAGGTAAGTACTACCAAAACGGTGCTTACAGACCATGGATGACGGTAGACGTGCGCGACGACGCCGAGTGTCATATTCGCTTGCTAGAAAACGTGGATGTTAAAAACGGCGACCGTTACATCGCTTGGTCTACTGACACCATTAACGTGGAGGATGTTTGCGCGTCCATTAATCGTCTGTTGCCGGAACTGGGACACGACACCCCCGAAGTCACAGATACCTTCCCAGAACATATACAGGCCAGAGAAGCAAAAATGCGCGCTATTTGGGCGGGCTGCGATCTGCGCAATGATCGAATTAAGGCAGTTACCGGCATTGAGTTTAGGTCACTGGATACCTCCATCAGGGACTGTGTGGAGTCTCTTTTGTCAGTAGCTGGTGTGCAGCCGCAATTAAGAGATGGCTTTACCTTACCCAAAAACAGTTAGGTGGCTCTTTTGAGCCGCTCATGACGGCTCGATTACTCGATTTGTACCATAGGCAGAAACAATGAAACTAGAAGACAGCTGGATCAAAGCTAGAGAGGCCTGGGATTTTCGCGGCGAGCAGCGCCCTGATTTTGCCATTGATCCTCGGTCTGATCAGGAATCGGTGTGGGATTACCCACGACCACCGGTGATTGTTGATGACAAGCGCAGCGTTGCAGTACGCAGTAGCAGCGGCACACTGTTGTTAAAGACCAATGCTGCTAGGCGAGTGCTGGAAACTGCCAGTCCACCGACCTTTTATTTACCCGCTGAAGATCTGTGTGTGGCGCTAGAGCCCGCCAGTGGCAGTTCATTTTGCGAGTGGAAAGGGGCTGCTGAATACTTTCAGTTTGAAGGTGAGGTCATTGCTTGGCGCTACCCCGAGCCTTTCGACAGTTTTACCAGTGTCGCCGGCTGGATTTGTTTTTATCCAGCGCTGACCCAATGTTCGGTAGACGGTGAAGCCGTCCGCGCGCAGGCCGGAGGTTTTTACGGCGGGTGGGTGACAGATGAAATTATCGGCCCTTACAAAGGCGAACCCGGCACCAGCGGTTGGTAAGCGCCTAAGCTGCGCGCTACTCGGCGCCTACTCTAGGGCTACGCTAGTGGTGCGCCATAGTTACGCCATAGTTACGCCATAGTTACGCCACAGTTACTGCGAGATTACTGCGAGGATACTCCGAGGTTGTAGGGCGCTTACGCGTCGTTCGCTGGATTATTGATCAGTCTAATGTGGTGAATACTTGCCGTTTTATTCCTTCTCTCTGGCACTTTCACCTTTTTGGTTCTTAGGCTGGGTATAGATCGGTGGAGCCTCGCTTGGGTCTGCGGTCAGAAATTGCCGTTTATGCGACAACCACCAAACTGGCGGCTGGCTTTTGCCGAAAAACTCACTTACTTTGTGCATCTAAGGCCATTGGCCGCTACTTCAGCCCTACTTCAGACCTACTTCAGACCTACTTAAGCGCTAATTAGCCGCCACCTAGTGCTATTTAGGTGCAAGTTAAGCTCTATTTCGGCACTCTATTGCCTGCAAACGCTGCAAGAGAAAGGGGGGCG
>CAJJAQ010000037.1 GCA_905182095.1 uncultured Pseudomonadales bacterium
AAACCCTGCTTATGGCGCCAGAGAAGAAGCAGCCAAACAAGCCTAGAAATGACAATAGAGATTCTCTAGAGCCACGCAACAACCGTGGGCGACAGCGCGAACGCGCACCCAGAGCGGAACGAACCGAAAGAGGTAACCGACCAGAGCGCTCAGAACGCTCTTCTGGTGGCAGTAGAGATATGGACCTTGAGTTGTTTCGTATTGAAGTGGGACGCGAACATGGCGTTGAGCCAAGCAATATTGTCGGCGCTATTGCCAATGAAGCAGGTTTGGACGCAAGAAATATTGGGCATATCTCGATAAATGATAATTTCAGCATGGTTGAGCTGCCAGCAGGCATGCCGAAAGACGTTTTTGGCGATCTGCGTAAAGTTTGGGTTTGCGGACAACAATTGCGCATTAGCCGCGATGGCGAAGGACCAAGTGGCCCAATAAAAGACGGACGCCCGCCTCGCGCAGAGTCAAAACCTCGCCGGAAGGGTCCTCAAGGAGACGATGTTAAATCGGAGAAAAAGCGCGCACCTAAATCTAGGAGCAAAGCTAACTCAGCAGAAGCCAGGCCAGGCAGCCCTGAGGCAAAGAAAAAACCCGCGAAAAGAACTCCTAAGCCAGTAGACAGCGACAGCTAGAAACACGCCAATATATGCATGCCCTCTGAGATGAGGGCTGCTATTGCACTTTATCAGAGTCAGAGTCAGAACCAGAGTCAGAGCCAGAATCTCGACTCTTATCTATAAGCCACCTCACAAGCCTAGAAAAAACGTACATATACGCCAACAAGCCCACGGTGAACAAGCCAGCATTTCTTGTTGGCGGCAGAAAATAGCTGACCGCCAAAAACCCCAAAACGAAGGCTATAATCGTGCCGAAGAAAATCACTAAGTCTTTTGCTAATCCTGTGAATGTGGGCTCGTTCATAAACCTGAGTTATTCCTAAGTTTGATTACTTTTATACGACACCCACCAGAAAAACCACAGCAGCAAATTAGAGATCAACATATAACAGCATTTCTCTAAAAATACGCAGCGCACGTGCTCCAGGCAGAGTACCCAAAGGGCGGAAATAAGCCTCGAGCTTAACCTTTAGCACTTGGCGTCACGCGGCTACTGAGGTTTAATTGCAAAGACAACCGCATAGAAGATGGAAGCATTGAACTCTTTAACTTTTTCACCCTCGCAGCACGCATTGAACTACAGCCACACCTGCGCTGCCAATAGAGCGTACTTAGACTTAAACATGATTATCGCTGTAGCGGCAAACTTGGTCACACAACTATGATTATTTGGGTAGATGCCGATGCCTGCCCCAATATGGTTAAGCAGGTATTGTTTAAAGCAGCCGAAAGGCTGTCTTTAAAGACTATCTTGGTTGCGAATCAATATATTGCTACACCGCCGTCAAAGGTTATCTCCGCGATACAAGTGCCCCAAGGATTCGATGTAGCGGATGATGCCATCGTGCAAAAGATGTCCGCTGGAGACCTGGTGATCACCGCAGACATTCCACTGGCGGCAGAAGTCGTAGGCAAAGGCGGCACCGCCCTTAACCCGCGAGGCACACTCTATACCAAAGAAAACGTGAAGGATTTCTTAGTAAGGCGTAACCGCGCTGAGGAGTTGCGTGACAATGGATTGATCAGTGGCGGACCACCCGCGTTAGACAAAAAAGACATACAGGCCTTTGCCAACACCCTGGACAAATTTCTCGCCCAAGCGGCTAGATAGAGTGCTCGACCGACATTTCGCAGTTGAGCACCTATTGGTCGGTGGTTACCCGTAAAACCACATAGCGCTACTTAAAATTACCTAGAACTGGCTAGAACTACCTAGAACTACCTAGAACTACCTAGAGGTAATTAGCACTACATGGGACTATTGGGCACTGTGCATCGCGTACAAAACTCTGCCTCGACAGCACAAGACGCCCAGATTGTTCACTATATCGACATCTACAGTACTCAGCTGACGCCCGCGTTTAACCACTGTAGCAATTGCATCTACCCACTCGCCCTGAGCCTGACGCAAATAAGTAATAGAAAGATCCGCAGTACCGGCAGGTTCTGTGCCTGGAAATGCCTTGCTAAATATCGCAACGATCGCCGCCATATCTACCATAGTTGCCAGCACCCCTCCGTTCACACTACCGCCAATACCGGTGGGCGTGGTTTCAGTTTTCAACAAACGCAAACGCCCATAATCTGGCTTCACTTCAGCCACGGTTAGGCCTAAATACTTATGCAAAGGTATGTCATCGAAGCGCTCTAAAAAACCCTCGGTACCCTCTGATTTCTCTTCGTTTGCGGACAAAAGCCTCTCCTTGTTAATTTTTTTTCGCGTTGGAAAATTCTGCTAGCAGACCATATAGCAGCATCACTTACTTAGTCACCTGATTTGAGAGGCTAACGTAGTACTTCGCGGCATGATTTAATAAAGATCATCCAAGCCAGTGTTAAGCCTGAAATAATCGTTGAAAGAAAAGAAAGCCCCATGGTTAGTGGCAATCACTCGCAGAGATGGCTAGAATGCTCTCCCCTTCGAGGGCTGGGTGGCAGAGTGGTCATGCAGCGGACTGCAACTCCGTTAACGCCGGTTCGATTCCGACCCCAGCCTCCATTATTCATTCTCAACACCTCAACCAAAACCCATTCTTGGCCCCCAAAAGAACATCACCAGTCAGATTTAGCTACTCCTTGCAAATTAGGTACGTCAGCCTTTTGCCTAATGCATAAGGAGTTCGTCTGATGAAAATTTAATTTTTTGTACTGTTGGTTTCCAATTTTTTCGCTCTACCCCACGCCAATGCTAGCGATAAAGTCATTGAGGGTCTGATTATAGATTGTAATTGCCCGACATTTTATTCCACCGCCTACGGCACCAGAGGCGGTGGACCCGAAGGGGGCTCCTATTTTTCTGACTATTTTGGCTTCGGGTACTAAAGTGCTAATGGCTACGCCGAGATAAACGAATTTGAGTACTCTTATGTGAGCTCCAACCCGCCCACCATAATTTTCAATCTCCTTATTAAGATCAAGAACAGGAGCCTTACAGCGACATTTACCCAAAGGAAGATTACCTGCAGCAGGTTTTAGATAATTTTTTAGCCAGCGAACTAAACAACACTCAAAAAAGATTAGTCGAACAAACCTTGCTGGAGCGCACAAAAACAACCCGCACCGATTTTTTGATACACACCGTCTTTGACCACATTCGTTACTACAACGATGCTCTTGCAAAGCAAATGGCTGGGTTTTTGCTCGTTAGAGCTCTAAGCCCGCACCACTCGGAGTTTAACGGCGATGAACGTGCCAAGGCAAACTACGGCTACGACCAATACTTAGACCAAGTCCTCAAGCGCGGATACGAATTAGAAGCTAAGTTGACCAGTGAGGAGCTGAATTTGGCATATGAGTAGCAAAGGGAATTTTTTTCCAGATCTGAACGAAAGCTACGTTGAGGATTTGCGTTCTTGGGCTGAATACGACGGCACTAAAGCGCCTCCCGAACAATAAGAACCCAATGTTCGTGGGCCAACTGAGACTTCTATTAAGGCCTTTGCAGCCCTACTTATGTTCCATCAGCGACGACCAACCCTTAGTATGGCGAATAAGCTAGCGCCAGCTCTTCATGCGCGAACTCAACTTCATGTTCATAATTCGCTCCACTAAGGCTATCGCCCTAAACCAACCTAAGGAAAACCTCGCCCTCACACGCGACATCTCTCTCCACAGGAGCATACTTTTTTGCTTTTATACCGGCTTTCAGTCCTTAGATTGCAACCCCCCACGCAGTGAGGGCCATGCTGCTCGAAGGTATTGGGTCATGGACCACAGAGTCATCACAGCAGCCAAATAGAGCATTAAGTAACCAATTTGCACCCAAAGCGAGGTCATGACCGGCGGGTAAGACAATAAAATCGATATAGCAATCATTTGCAGCGTAGTCTTAATTTTGCCCAAGTAACTCACAGCAATGGTCACAGAGCTGTTCATTTCTGCCATCCATTCGCGCAGCGCGCTGATCACAATTTCTCTGCCAATAATAACCAAACTCGGCAAGGTCAGCCAAATTGAATTGTGGTGGGCAATAAGTATTACTAAAGCAGACACAACAATAAGCTTGTCCGCAACGGGGTCAATGAACGCACCGAAAGGCGTTGTTTGATTGAGCTTGCGCGCCAGATATCCATCTAACCAATCTGTAGCAGCAGCTAACGCAAACAGCGTTGCGGCGGCCAAATAGCTCCAGCTATTTGCCATGAGAAAAATAACGACAAAAACTGGAATAAGCAGGATTCGTACGATGGTAATGATATTCGGTAGATTCAAAGGTTAGTTCCGCGTTTGAATGAATTTCTAAAAAAGGCTATCGAAGCGCTAGTGTAGCGCATCGTAAATCTGGCTGGCGATGTTTGGGCTAATACTGGGTACTTTTGCCAGTTCTTCTGCGCTAGCCCCCCTTATGCCTGCCGGACTGCCAAAATGGATCAATAATTGTCTGCGTCTTTTCGGACCAACACCAGGGATATGTTCTAGTTCTGACTGTTTTCTAGCTTTACCACGGCGCTCTCTGTGTCCAGTGATGGCAAACCGGTGTGCCTCATCTCTAATATGCTGTAACAGGTGCCCTGCCTCAGACCGACCATCTATAGGTATCTCTTTTTCACCGAGAAAAAAACGTTCTAGCCCTGACTTGCGACCCGGACCTTTGGCAATACCCAAAATCTGCACATCATCGATTTGCAGTTCGCTTAATACGTCTAGGGCAATGCGCACTTGGCCCAAGCCGCCATCAATCACTAACACGTCTGGCAGCTGTCCCTCGCCTTTTTTCAAACGGGTGTAGCGGCGGCGTAACGCTTGATCCATCGCAGCATAATCATCGCCGCCAGTAATATCTTCAATATTAAATTTTCGGTAATCCGATTTCAGCGGGCCATTGCTGTCGAAAACCACACAGGACGCAACCGTCGCTTCGCCGGAGGTATGACTGATGTCGAAACACTCCAAGCGCTCGGGCATGGAGTCCATTTTAAGTGCGTCTTGAAGATTCATAAATCGAGCGAGTACATGGCTTTTATCTGCTAAGTGACTCTTTATATTCAAAACAGCGTTATCTGTGGCAAGTGTAAGCCAACGCGCACGCTGACCTCGTACATCAGCGCTAACGGCCACTTTTCTACCCGCCTTTTCTGCCAGCGCAGTTTCAAACACATCAACATCAGGAGTAACGCCACAAATTACTATGGCCTTCGGCACCTCGCGTTGCTCAGAAGCAAAATAATACTGAGATAAAAAGGCCTCCAAAAATTCTGCTGGACTCAACTCTAAGCCATTTTTACTGTAATAGGCGCGTTGCCCCAACACTTGCCCGCCCCGGACAAACAATCCTTGGATGCAACATTGACCTGCCTCTTCGGCAAAACCAAATACATCTACGTCGCCTACCGAACCGTGGACATATTGACGCTCTGTAATTTTTCTCAACTGAAGAATTTGGTCACGATAGCCAGCGGCCCGCTCGTACTCCATGTTCCCTGCTGCATCGTTCATTTTCTGCTTGAACTGCTGCAAGACGGTGTCACTTTTGCCACCCAAAAAAAGCGTCGCCAACTCGACGTCGTCTTGATAGTCGGCAACTGCAACTTTGTTTACACAGGGTGCACTACAACGCTTTATCTGATGCTGCAAACAAGGTCGAGAGCGATTCTTAAAGAAGGTGTCATCACACTGCCGCAACAAAAATAGTTTTTGCAAAATACTCAAACTGTCGCGTACTGACGAAGCCGACGGAAACGGCCCGAAATAGCGACCGTCTTTTTTCTTCGTACCACGATGGAATGCCAAGCGTGGAAACTCCGCATGAGAAGAGATGTGAATATAAGGGTAGGATTTGTCATCACGCAGCAAAATGTTGTATGGCGGGCGTTGCGTCTTTATCAGACTTTGTTCCAACAACAAGGCTTCGGTTTCACTTTGCGTGACAGTAATCTCAATTCGACTAATCTTCGCAACCATGGCCATAGTTTTGGTTGCTAGGCCGGAAGCACGAAAATAGCTAGTAACCCGATTCTTTAAATTTCTCGCCTTACCGACATAAAGTACCTTACTGTTGACGTCGAGCATTTGGTAAACGCCCGGTTTCCTTGTGAGGTCTTTGAGAAATGATTCTGAATCGAAGGGTGTATGCGCCATGGATGGGACTATATCGCCAGACTAACTATGGATGCTAGCAAATAAGCCATATAAGCAGAATTGCCGCTGTTCTGCCGCCAAGCCGTAGCTGATTTCCCCTCTTTTACCGACCCACACGGCTTACCCAGCCGAACGATCCTTGACAGAAATCCTCCACAGAAATTCTATAAATTCTATAAATTCTATAAAAATTGATTTACCTAGCACGTTGGATTTTCAATCTTTTTAGGCCCTGCATATTATGCTCTAGGAGACAGTGAAACAAAGCTCACAGCGAGGGTTTTAGAAAGACATTCTAAAAACTCTCACTAGCAAGCTCTCACTAATATTCTCTCAATGGTAGACGCTCAATAGTAAACGCTCAATAGAC
>CAJJAQ010000038.1 GCA_905182095.1 uncultured Pseudomonadales bacterium
CCGACTTTTACTGATGGTGAAATGGTTATGACCGAGTCATCGGGGATTTGCCAGTACTTGGCAGACAAATATGGACCCACACCACTATCTGTCACAGTAGATGAGCCAGAGTATGGTGAGTATCTAAATTGGCTGTATCGCAGTGATGCCACTCTGACGTTCCCGCAAACTCTGGTTTTGCGTTACACACGCTTAGAGCCAGAAGAGCGGCGTATTCCTCAAGTGGTAGAGGATTATTCCATTTGGTATTGGTCGCGACTGCGTGCAGTGGAAGCCGCATTAGAGGGTAAAGACTTTCTTGTGGCGGATAAATTCACTATTGCTGATATTGCAGTGGGTTATGCACTCTTCCTTGGCGTATCACTGGGTTTAGACGAACGCTATAAGCCTAACTGTAAGCGTTATTTAGCTGCACTTACGCAACGACCGGGTTTTAAGCGCGCCAGAGAAAAGCAGCAAGCTTAAATTTTGCAAGGTCCATCTGCGGGCTCATGCCTTCATATCAATCGCGCAGAATTAGGAAACAAAAGTATATGAAAATCATTACAGGTGTTCCCGCTCATGACCTGGGTAACGTAGGTGCAGCTGCGAAGGCCGCACAGGATAATGGCTTTAGTGGCATTTCTACCCAAGAAAACCGTCAAGACCCATTTCTACCTTTGGCAGTTGCAGCTACACAAACCGACAACCTTGAGATTCGCACGAATATTGCCATTGCATTTGCCCGCAGTCCCATGGTCGCCGCCAATCTATCTTGGGATTTACAGCGTGCTAGCAATGGCCGTTTTACTTTAGGTATTGGCAGCCAAGTGAAAGGCCATAATCTACGCCGTTTCAGTGTGCCTTGGAGTGCGCCAGCGCCGCGTATGCGTGAGTACGTACAATCAGTTCGCGCCATTTGGGATTGCTGGGCCAATGGCAGTAAGCTCGACTATCAAGGCGAACATTATCAATTCAGTTTAATGACACCTAATTTCACACCGTACCCGTTAACCTGCGATGTGCCAAAAATTCAGATTGCGGCGGTTGGACCGGCCATGATGAAAGTTGCGGCGGAGGAATGCGATGGCGTCATGTTGCATGCGTTTTGTACCCGCAAGTATCTGGACGAGGTGATCATGCCGCGACTAGAAAAAGGCTTGGAAAATAAGCTTAAGTCCCGCCACGACTTTGAAATATCCGGTGGTGGGTTTGTGGTTACGGGTATAGACGATGAAGCGGTTAACAAGATGTTCGAGTGGGTGCGTATGCGGGTTGGATTTTATGGCTCAACCCCCTCGTATTGGCCTGTATTTGAATCCCACGGTTGGGAAGACTTAGGCCGCAAGCTCAACGACATGTCGAAGAAAGGCCAGTGGGCAGAAATGACCCAAGAGATTTCGGATGATGTGGTCCACGCATTTTCTGCTGTGGGACGGTTCGATGAAATATCTAATGCTATTGATGAACGTTTTGCCGGCGCTGTTGATGTGCTTGCTTTGCCAGAGACTACGCCTAAAGATTTGGTCTTAGAGTTGCGCGGCAAAAACTAGAGTATTGATCTGATAAAGGTGGGCTAAAGACTACCGCAGTGTTTATTTAAGGAGGCTGTCTTTTGCGCAGGCTGATCTCGGTTTAGGTCTTTTGAGTCCGTACGTTCTATTAGGTTCTAGCTCGTCACTTGACGTCCTTTTTCTTCGAACTTTTTTTCCAATTTTTCTTCTAGGTATTTGCTTAAGTTAAAGGGGCTCTCCACTTTGGTTTAGTTGCTGCACCAAGTAACCTTTTTCTGTCAGTAGATTAATTAGGCCCTTGGGGCCGCCAAGATGTAGTGCGCCCACCATCACGGTAGTGGTTTCGGGTTGCGTGAGATAACTTTCAATGTGTTCTAACATGCCGATGTTGCGTTCGTCATATATGTAATCGGCTATCTCAGAGAGATCGGGGTCGCCTTCAGACTCCTTTCTAGCGGCGCTGTACATTTGATGTATTTCACCTTTTAGCCAATGTGTGATCAATTTCTCAATGTCCTTGTGAGCGTCTTCATTTCCATGCAATGAAGCTTCTAGATATTTCATTTGGACGTGCATTGGAAGGGAAACCAGTGATTTCACAACCCCTGCAAATTGTTCAACCTCTAATACAGCTTTTCCAAGTCGGCTAGCTTGCCTGGCATAAGAGAGTTCAATGCCGTTGGCCGCGTTGAACCCCCAAGCTGTTGTATCCGACAGTTCCAAGGTTGAATTGCAGCATCATCGGGTAGGCATTGAATATTGCCTTTTTAGGTATACCCAATGTTCTAAAAATCTTTTTCAGTTTTTTCCTCGTACCTTTACTCATGGCTGCTTTAATTTCATTTTTGTCTGGGGTTGTGATGGCGAGTATTTGTGCATTTCGCTGTGGATCGCTTGCCAGCAGGGGGTTGTTCTCTAAAGCTATCCGATCTGCTTTGTTAAAGATCTGACCGTACACGGCGGGCAGGGGTAGCAATGTAGGTTTTAGTAAATGGATGGTGCCTGCCAAATAAATGCTTCTTTTCGTTTTTAGGTCGCTTATTCGCCAAACGGAACTGGGGGTCTCTTCTGTCAATCCGATTTTGTACTGTCTGCCCAATTTAATGACGGCGTTGTCGAGTAAAACGATCTCGCAAGAGCTAGCGATATTGTTGTTGGTGCGGTATTCCTCGCACGCGTGGGTAGCAGCCTGAGCCGCGGCAAGATGTGAGCGCGCTCTAACCGAAATCCCAATGGCAGAGGGCCCAGTTCCGTCTTGCGCGTAGGCCAATGCTTTGGGCGATTTTTGTTTGTTATAGGTTTTTAGTAGAGGAAGTTGGTTCTTACTGGGCGGCCTATAAGGCAATCAACTTTGGTCGATTTGATAAGCACAATACTTTTCACTGCAAAATTGCGAGCACACGATGT
>CAJJAQ010000039.1 GCA_905182095.1 uncultured Pseudomonadales bacterium
CTTGAGGAATGGAGCCGAATGTTTCGGGTTGCTGTTTGTGTTCGACGATATATAAAGCCGAAGCGGCCAAGGTCAGTACGATTAGCATTATTAGGAACGTGCCCATGAGGCTTTTGCGCTCGTCATACAAAACGTTCAGTAGCACTTCCAGGGAAGAAAAGTAGCGGGTTAATTTAAATACCCTGAACAATCTCAATATTCTCAGGAAGCGTAAATCTAAACCCGGAAACAGTAGGGTTAAAATAGACGGCAAGAACGCCAGTAAATCTATGATCGCCATGGGTCGAGTGACGTGACGCAGACGTTTGGCAAGGTGGCTGCTGGGCACTTCAATGGTTTGCGCCAACTGTGAAGTGCTCCTTGCCTCCACGCAGACCCAGACCCGCACAATGTATTCCAGCGCAAAAATAAAGCACGAAACGTATTCAATGATATTAAAGATATGACCGTAAGCGGCCTCATAGCTTGGAATAGATTCCAAGATGATGGCAATCAAATTGATGCCGATTAGGCCAACAATGGTAAAACTGATGATTGACGCCAGTTGATTTGTAGGCTCGTGGGTCTCAAGCGCATGATATAGACGTTTTCTATCCATTTTTCTTCCCGCCAATGTGCTCTCGAAAGAACCTTATGATTTGCCAAAACGCCAGAGAATTAACCGTCTATGAGTATCTCAATGCGTCTATTTGCCGCGCGCCCCTGGGCATTGGCATTATCCGCCAATGGTTTGGTGTCAGCATAGCCAAAGACACTGACGCTATTGCTGTCCAAATTATTATTGGTAAAAAAGAAGTCTGCTACGGATGCAGCCCTTGCGGCAGACAAATCCCAATTTGAGTCAAAGCGTTGGCTAAAGGCGATGGGAATATTGTCCGTATGGCCAGATATTTGCACTTCGCCGCCAGCGGCAACCACGGAATCTCCGACATTGCGTAAGGTACCTAAGAACCCTGGTTGTAACTCGGCGAAGCCAGAGCGAAACGAGTTTGCTGCGGATAAACTGATCATGATTTGATCACCGACTTTTTCGATTTGCGCCAGGCCTTGGTTAATTTCTGACTTTAGGTCCGCTTTGAGCATTTGGTATTTGTCGTCTAGCTCCCGGGTCTCGCGGGCTTGGCGGAGTTTTTCATCCTCGCTATCCGAACTGAAAAACTCTACCTCAAGCTCTGTTTCCATAAACGACTGAGATTCAGCGATCTTGGCAAAAATTTCTAACTCACTCTGCTCTATGCGCCCATCACTGTTGCTGTTGGAAACATTTTCTCGCTCATTCGAAGAAGCGTCTTCATTAACAGACACTACAATTGTGCCGTTTTCTTCATTTATCTCTACTTTTCCTGCGGCAATTTCCTTTGCTAAGGTCTTTTTGATGTTTTCAATATCTGAAAGGGCCTTGGATGAGCTCACTTCATCTCTTATTTCGAGTACCACATCTGGATCCGGTTCTTCGTCGGTGGTTTCTTCAACCGCTTCCCTACCCGGATCAGATTTGGTGGTTTTGTAAGCGTCGGCAATCATACTTGTGCCCATTGGAGGCTCTACGGTAGGCACTTCTCGCTGCAAGCCGAAAGCACTAGACATAGAACCAGAGATATCTTTATTGATGGAAGGCGAATCCATTTCGGTAAAAGACAAAATGAGTACAAAGAATGCCATTAGCAGCGTGGCCATATCTGCAAAAGTAGCCATCCACGCCGGGGCACCTGCCTCACAGGCAGGGCATTCTAGTGGTTTTTCTTTTTTCGGTTCTGCCGGTTCTTGAGGCTCTTCCGCAATCGCAGGTTCTTCGGCTGCCGGCTCTTCAACAATAGGGTCTTCTGCTTCAGCCATCGACGATCACCTCTATCCTACGATTCTGCGCCCTGCCTGCCGCAGTGGCATTATCCGCAACGGGGTCGCTGTCGGCCAAGCCAGTGATGGTGACCCTGCCCGCTTCAAGAGCACTGTTGTCTAAAAGATAATTGGCTACAGCCGCAGACCTCGCTGAGGAAAGATCCCAATTGGAACGAAAGCGCTCGCTAAATGCCACGGGAATATTGTCTGTGTGGCCTTCAACCCGAACCATACCGCCGGTTGCGCTGACGGCGTTACCAACGTCGGTCAATGTCTGAGTAAAACCAGTCTGCAAGTCAGCACTGCCGGATGTAAAACTGTCTTGTTGCCCCAATCTAATGATGACTTTGTCGCCATCTTGTTCAACTTCCGCCAAGCCTTGGCTTATCTGTTCGCTCAGAGCCATTTTAATGGTTTCAAACTTGCTGCTGGCTTCGTTTTGGGTGCCCTCTGCATTTTGGTCGCCTGAGGTCTGTCTTTTTACCGCAACACTCGTCTTGATTTGTCGTTGGATGTCTGTAACAGCCTTAGCTATTTCTAAAGTTTCTTGGGCAATGCGTCCGCCTGGCGCCAAGCCCACACTGCCTGATTCATTAGTGCTGGCTGCATTTTTCAGTTCTATAACAATTTCTTGGCCCTGAATTTTTACTTCCACCTGGCCTGTGTCCACCTCGTTGGCTAACGCTTCCATCACTTGTTGATAATCTGCCTGAACATCTGTGGGGCCATCTTCCGTCTCGGTGCGTTGTTTAACGTACTCTAGAGTAGAATCTTCAACAGTTTGGGTGACGTTGGCAATGACCGATGGTGCAGCCTCAGACGGGGTGAAGTCGCTGGCGATAATGGTTTCTGCCATAGGCATTGAAATTTTTGGAATGATTCTGGCGACGCCAAAAGCCAGACTTAACGATCCGGCGATCTGTTCAAACTTGGGCACGTTAACACTGGCAAATGACAGAATGAGTACAAAGAACGCCATAAGTAGCGTTGCCATGTCGGCGAATGTCGCCATCCATGCTGGCGCACCTACCTCGCAAGTAGGGCACTCTTCCTTCTTTTTCTTTTTCGGCTGATCAATATCTAGATCGTTATCAACCAGCTCCTCATCTTCCGGTACCTCGGCAACGTCTCCGTCGTCAGGCAAGCCCTCTTGTGGAACAATTTCTTGATCTGTTTCAGCCACGCTAAAAGTGCCCGGTTACGCCGTGGCTAAACTAGCGCGTTCGGCGGGAGAGCAGCGTGTTGCCATTAGGTCTGACAACGAGCGGGGGTTCATACCAGACTGAATGCCCATGATGCCCTCAATAATGAGTTCACAGTTTTCTACTTCATCGCCGGAGTAACCTTCTAGTTTTTCAGCAATCGGTTTGCAAATTACGTTGGCTAAGAAAGCGCCATACAAAGTGGTGAGTAGAGCAATGGCCATGGCAGGGCCAATGGCTTTAGGGTCACTCATATTCTGTAACATACCCACCAATCCGACCAAAGTGCCGATCATCCCCATAGCTGGTGCAATATCTGCCCAGGAGCGCCACATCATCGCTGCGTTGGTGTGCCGCGATTTCATCAAGCCGAGTTCGTTGGCGAGACTGGTTTCTATAACATCTGGTGCGGTACCGTCGACCAAAAGCCCAATGCCCTTGGCTAGGTAGTCGTTTTTAATGTCTTGGCCTTCCAAGGCGATGAGGCCGTCTTTACGCGAAATGTTCGCCATTTCTATAATCTGTTCAATGAGGTCTGGCTTTTTGTCCACGCCAAAAATGATGATTTTCATAAACACTTTGGCGAACATGCCAATAAAGTCCGACATCTTGGAACGCATGAGTAGTACAAGAAGTGAGCCGCCGCCAACAATGGCTAACGAAGTAGTATCTACAAATGCATCGATCCCGGCAGCAGCGTCCATTGCCCAAATAATAAGAGCGTTGGCTGCTAGAAGACCTATGATGGTGGCTATATCCATTTTAACTCCGGGTAAATTCTAAGACGTAGATTCTAAAACCTTGATTCTGGGACAAATCCTTCTTGTAAACAATCGGTTCACAGGGCGTATACTTTAACAGAGGTTGATCCTAGTCTGTTTTATTCGATAGACGGTATTAACGAGAGGGCGTAAATGAAAACAGTAGCATCTAATCAGTTACCTTTATTCGGGCTTTTAAAGCGTTATGGCGGATTATTGTTGGCTATAAGTTGTCTCTCCAGTTGCGACTTTTCTCGAGTAGAAGTTTCTTGTAATGAGCATTTGGCGTCAGCGGGTCTTGGTCATTTTGAAGATCGGCAACGCGGCGTTATACATGATGCAACAACGAACCTGGATTGGTTTCGTTGCCCTGTAGGACAACGCTTTGCAGCGCGGGGGTGTGTGGGTGAGCCTTTGCTCATGTCCCTAGTGGAGACGGAGAGTTATATTGCTGAAATAGCGGTAAAGGCTGGTGCTCAGTGGCGTTTACCAAATTATTCGGAGTTTGCCAGCATTACGCGCAAAGACTGTTTAAACCCCGCTCTAAACCCCATTGCTTTCCCCAACATACTGATCGAAAACTTTTGGGCCAAGGGTGTTGATACAAACGCAGGTAAGCCCTGTGTGGTCTATACCCTGAACGGTGCTAGAACCTGTAGAGTCATTAACCCAGATACGCCCCGTCCATTTTTGATGGTGAAAGACGCTTCATGATGTTTGTAATTATCGGTGGAAACTGTTTCCGTCGACAAACAACCCTTTCTACTAAGGGACTTGTTGCCAAGCTTCGCGTAACTCAGACATTGCGAGAT
>CAJJAQ010000040.1 GCA_905182095.1 uncultured Pseudomonadales bacterium
TAGCGCTTGTTCTTCAAGCAGTCGAGCAAAACTCAAGGTTTGCCCAGTCAACTTGTGGATGCGCTCAAACATATACTGAGTCAACGTCACCGATGACAAAGCACCACTTTTGAGCTGCCGACAAATACTCGACAACGATTGAAAATGTAACGATTCGTGATCAGTCATATATGTACTCTCCAACTAGAACCCGGACATTTTATTATTCGTGCACATAGCATGCTGCCGCAACTGATTAAGCCTAGTCTGCGCCAGACAAGCTGGCTGGCTTATCCTTCTCCGCCTGCTTGATGGATTTCCACATAGACAGTGTGAGCAAAACAATCACAGCGTATAAAGGCACTGAGACCAAAGTAACCGCCGACTTCAGCGGCTCCAAGCCGCCCAGATAAACCAAAGTAATCGGCAGTACGCCTAACAAAAACGCCCAAAATACACGATGCCAACGCGCTGGGTGCTCGTTAGAGTCTAGCGACTTAGTGGCCGACGCAGCTAAAGTGTAAGAGGCCGAGTCGTAGCTGGTGGCAGCAAAAATAACGCAGACCAGTGTGAATACAACCAAAATTAGTGATGACATTGGCAACGTCCCCAGAACCGCCACAATCAGCGCCGGTGGGCCTTGGCTTTCTAAAGTTTCAAGCACTGGAAAGAGTCCGTTCAATTCTAGGTACGCTGCGTAATTGCCGAGTATAGAAAAGAATAAAAAACAGCCCAATGTGCCAAAGCAGACACAGCCCAAAATCAGTTGCTTGAGAGTCCGGCCCTTGGAAATTTTGGTAATAAAGATGCCCATATAAGGACCCAAAGCCAACCACCACGCCCAATAGAACACTGTCCAAGACTCAACGAAGTTTGAAGTACCTAACGGATCAGTCCAAGTACTCATGCGAATGAAGTTCTGAGCCATATGCCCTAAAGAGTCAAAGCCCATTTCAACCATAAATAGCGTGGGTCCGACGAGCAAAATAAATGCCAGCAATAAGATGGCCATAATGATATTCAGATCACTGAGCCGTTTGATACCCTTCTCAAGGCCCAACCAGACACTGGTAGCAAAGACGCAAGTCACGGAAAATATAACGAGGAGGTCTAGAGTAAACCCCCAAGCCTCGCGATCTAGCGAGAATAGATCTGTAATACACATGCCTATCAACGGCACTGCTAGTGCAATGCCGGTACTGCACGCACCGACCAATCCAACAACAAAGAGTAAATCAATTAGTCGACCCAGTGGGCCTCGAGAATGCCGACCGAGAATTGGTTCGCAAGCGTCGCTCAAACGCAGGGACTTTACGCCGCGAACATAGTAGCTATAAGCCACCGCTACACCGGGCAGGCAATAGAAGGCCCAGCCCATAATACCCCAGTGGAAAATTGGATAGCTGCCGGCCCAACGCAATGCTTCGTCACTATTTGGTTCTACTGAAAAAGGCGGCGTTTGAAAGTAGTAGGCCCATTCAATTGTGCCCCAATAAAGCACGCTAGTACCTATACCGCCGCAAAATAACATTGCGAACCAACTGGCAGTGGAAAAGTCCGGCGCTTCATCGCCAAGCCTAATTGCGCCATGGCGACTAAAGGCAATAAAGCCCAAAAACCCTACTGTAGCGACAGATCCGACCACATAGAAAATACCAAAGTTATGGGTCAAATAGTTGAACGCCGCACCCATCATTTCGGCACCTTGTTCAGGAAAAAGCGCTAATGGGATGCACAGAGAGAAAATAATTAGAATGCTGCCGAAAAAAATCAGACGATCCAAATTTTGATCTTGACCGCCAGTAGAGATACTCATACACGTTCGCTTAAACTTAAGAGGCCACCTACACTAGAGCACACTGAGTGAATTGCAAGTTGCTGGCCTACTGCTAACCTAACGCTGACCTAATGCCGATCTAATACCGCTCTATAACTTACTTAACAGGCTTGGCATAAAGAGCGGCAACCAATCCTCAGCCTTGGGCAAAGCAACAGATGCTCAGAGGCCAATTTGTAACAGCAAACATAGGGACTAGCGTGTGAAAAAGGTCTTGTTCGACAAAGCCTACTACGAAAAATTTTATTTGGATGAAACCACCCAAGCGGTGTCGAATGAGGAGCAAGAACGTCAAGTAAACTTAATCCAGGCCTATATCACCTACCTGCAAATAGACATCAAAAGCGTGCTAGATTTGGGCTGTGGGTTAGGGCAATTTTTGCGTAGCCTTGCACGAGTGATGCCTAGCGCTGCAGTTACTGGGGTGGAGATCAGCGATTATCTTTGCCAGCAGCAAGGTTGGCAAAAAGGCTCTGTGGTAGATTTTGGTCTACAACGCGAGCAACAATATGACCTAGTGATCTGCAACGATGTTTTGGCCTATCTGAATAATGGCGAGTGTGCCAAGGCCATTAAGAACCTCGCTAAACTGACTAGCCAATGCCTGTACTTAAGCGTTTTGACTGAGGAAGATATGTCTATATGTGATCAACAGACTACCGATATGCGGCAACGACTGCGCCCAAGCCAATGGTATAAAAAGCACTTAGCGAAGGATTTTTGCAGTGTCGGCGGAGGTTTGTTTATACGCAAACCGGTGCAGGTGCCCATTTGGCAGCTAGAACAAATTTAACTAATTAGAAAACAGAAGAATATGACGCAAGCTACAGAGACTTTTTTTCTCCGGCGTAAAGGCCACAGAATCAATGTTCACCACTGGACATGCGACCCCGCCTCATCGGTAAAAGCAAATATTCTTATTGCCCATGGTATGGGGGAACACGGCGGTCGCTATAAGGCTTTAGCGGAACAGCTAAATGCTGCTGGATTCAATGTCTTAGCCCACGATCAACGCGGTCATGGCGGTAGCCTCTTTGGCTCGACAGAGCAGGGCGACATGGGCTACAACGGCTGGAATGAAAGCCTAGAAGATCTAAAGTATCTGCAAGATTGGTTAGAGCAAAAATATAGCAAACCCACTGTCATTATCGGTCACAGCATGGGGGCCATGCTCGCCCAGCAATATTTTTATACCTATGGCCAGTCCTTGAAAGGCCTGGTGCTCAGTGGATCCCCCGGGCATATGCCGAGTATTGTCAGCCTAGTGGGTCAAGCCATTGCAAAGTTCGACATGTGGCGCTTTCATCCAGCGGCGCACAGCCCCTGGCTAAGCAAAAACTTATTTAGCGCAAACAATAAGCCCTTCGCTAAAGCTGGTGATAGCAATGGCGGATTCGCCTGGCTGAGTCGAGACAAGTTAGAAGTTGGTAAATATATAGCGGACCCCTATTGTGGCGCTATCCTCACCGCCGACGGTCTCAGGGGTATGTTCAATGGTTTAAGTCGAAGCACCCAACAGGCCAACATCGCAAGCATCAATAAGAATACCCCTGTACTGATTATTTCCGGTGAAGACGACCCTGTACATAATAAAGGTCGAGGTATTAAGGCTCTGGTCGAGCGCTACAAAAACGCCGACATTAAGGTCACAACAAAAATCTATCCGGCAGGTCGGCATGAAATGTTTAACGAGACCAACCGAGAAGAAGTGTACGCAGACTTACTATATTGGTTAACAGAAATAGAATATGACTGACTCAACGCAAACACCCGAACCCATTTGGCAAGACGCTACCTCCCTATGTCGCGACCTACAAAGTGGCGCAACCACGGCTGTAGCCATAATGGCAAACGTCTACGCACGTATTGATGCACTCAACCCAAAATTTAATGCCATAGTTAATTTACTCGACTATGACCAGGCCATGGAGTTGGCACGCCAAGCAGACGCCATACCTATTGCCGAGCGAGGCATATTACA
This sequence comes from uncultured Pseudomonadales bacterium, assembly GCA_905182095.1. GTDB lineage: Bacteria > Pseudomonadota > Gammaproteobacteria > Pseudomonadales > Azotimanducaceae > UBA4421. The sequence continues at coordinate 3,798 of CAJJAQ010000040.1, forward strand.
CGGGCTGCCTATGGCATTAAAAGACGCGGTAGCCATGAAAGGCTTCCCCACAACTTGGGGCTTTAAACCCTTCGCCAATCGCATAGAAACTACGGACGATGGTTTGGCTACTCGTCTGCGAGAGGCTGGGGCAATTTTTATTGGCCACACCAACATGCCAGAATTCGGTTTTGGTTCCAGTACCTTCAATTCGCTCTTTGGTACCACGCTAAATCCCTACGACACCAGTAAAACAGCTGGGGGCAGCAGTGGCGGCGCGGCTGTAGCGTTAGCAACGCAAATGTTACCGCTGGCCGATGGCAGCGATCTTGGCGGCTCGCTACGTAATCCAGCTAGCTTTTGTAACGTAGTGGGCTTTAGACCTTCCATAGGGCGCATGCCATTCAACAAAAATTACGCCTGGTACGGCCGCATGGTCACCACCGGCCCAATGGCTAAAACAGTAAAAGATACCACCCTGCTGTTCTCCGCTATGGCAGGTCCAGATCCAAGCGACCCGCTGACCTTAGCCGAACCGGGGCATCATTTTTTTGATGGCCTAGTAGCAGCCAAAGAACCACACACGCTAAAAATTGCTGTGAGCACTGACTTAGGATGCTTGGAAGTCGATCAGGAAGTGGCCGAGATCATTCAAGCTGCGGGGCAGACTTTCGCAAGTCTAGGCGCCACAGTTAAAGTTGACGCCCCGGATTTAGCTGGCGCAATGGATGTTTTTCAAACTCAGCGCGCTGCGAGCTTGCGCCCCTTAGGCGAAAATTTAGAGAAAAATTTTCCCCAATGGCGAATTGATGCAAAAGATACAGCCATATGGAATATTGAAAAAGGTAGACAACTTTCTGCTGACGAAATCATGGGAGCAGAAGCCACTCGATCAAAAATATACGCCCAAGCGGCGGAATTTTTTCAACACTACGACGCACTGATTCTTCCCGCAGCCCAAGTACCCCCATTTGCTGCTGAAGAGGAGTGGGTTAAACAAATCAACGGCGTGGAAATGGCAACTTACCTAGATTGGATGGCGGTGTGCTGCATGATCACAGTGACTGGATTACCAGCTATTTCTGTACCCGCAGGGTTTACAAAAAACGGCTTACCCGTAGGAGTACAAATTGTCGGCAAGCCTAGGGGCGACCTAGCCCTGCTGCAAATTGCGCAATTATTTGAAGACGCGACCAGCCATCACAAAAAACTTCCAGCACTCTAACACCGGTTCAATGAGGAACTGAGCACCATGCAAAAGCAAAAATTGTTATTTGTCGCGGCGCATCCGGATGATGCGGAATTCTGTGCTGGCGGACTCATCAGTGCCTGGAGCAAGGCTGGGCACTCAGTAAAAATTCTTTGCTTAACCAATGGCAATGCCGGCCACCACGAAATAGGTCTAGTTGACCTTGCCAAAATGCGTGGCCAAGAAGCCCAACTGTCGGCAAATATAGTCGGCGCCGAATTGGAAATTTGGGATCAAGCGGACGGTGAATTAACCGCCAGCATTGCGTTAAGAAAAAAACTCATCGGCTGTATCCGCGCCTTTGCACCGGACCTGATCGTCACCCATAGAGTAGCCGACTACCACCCTGACCACCGAGCGGCCGGGCAGCTTGTGCAAGATTCCGCCTACCTCTTACAAGTCCCCAGCATAGCCGCGGATTTTCCTGCCATGCATCGCATGCCAGCGATTCTACTGGCCTTCGACCGCTTTCAAGATCCTCGACCGCACCGACTAGATTGGGTAGTTGATACCAAAGATCATATCGACACGGTTCTCAACATGCTTGCCTGTCATCAAACTCAAGTGTTTGAATGGCTGCCAAAAATTATGGATATGACCGTTAACGCGGACAACAAAGTAGGCTGGTTGCGCAAATTTTATCTAGCGAAACCAGAAGCGGTAGCAAAAGCTGCTAAGCTGGCGCAAACAAGCGACCCTTCATCTGAAACAGCAGATAATGCAGATTTAGCTTTTGCTGAGGCCTTTGAAGTATCAGAATACGGCGGCCACTTTGACCCATCCGACTTCAATTTCGTAAGTAAGAAAAACTAAAATGACCGACAACAATTCTTTACCTGGCAAACTGCCTCAACTGTATTCGTTACAAGCCATAGGCATAGCTACCTTCTTTGGTTCTCTTTTGGCTGGCGGTTTTTTAATCAGTGAAAATTATCGCGCTTTGGGTATGAAACAACTCGGTTACATCGCCCTAGCCGTTAGCCTGTTTGCTTTTTGTTTGAGTTCAATTGCTGTGGCGAATTTTGTTGAACCTATTGTCAACGAAGAAGGCGAACTGCTAAGTGTAGATTTCACGCTGCCGTTATTGATAAACATTGCCCAGGTGCTAGGCGTATTATTTGTCACTCATGTTGTACAAGGTAGCATGCTTACCACCTTCGCAGAAATGCAGGGGAAATTTCACTCCACATGGAGAGCCGTGGGCTTGGGAATGGTCGCGTACATTGTCTTAGCCACCGTGGCTTACGTAATTCTAAGCACACTCGGTTTGAACAAATAGACCGTTGACTAAACAATAATGCAAAATATTAAGCTATCTTCAGACCCACTAGAGCATTGAGTTAGCGCCCTCTGTAGAGATGTTTTTTGAGCGTATCTACCCTCTTTACAGCTTTCATTACGACCTTTGTAACAACTTTTGTTACAAGGTAAACAGCAATAGAAGTTGCTACTACTTATACAATTGCGCCGAACTTTAGGCGCTATTTGCCCCAACGGCGGTTGAAGTCATCGGTAGAATTTACTCGCGGGTAGTCTTTCTCTGGAATGGGTCGCTGCAAAAATTCGCAAAGCGGCTCCCAGCCATCGCCTGGACGATAAACCAGTAAATGGTCCTCGGCCACGTTGTCTATGACTTCTTGGTTATGCTTTTCATAGCACGCTATGACATGAGCTTTGTCATCCATGCGTCCGTCAAAAACACCATTCCATATGACTTCATAAACCATTGCAGAACGGGCTAAAGCTTCTTCGTCTTGCCTATTTTTCGCATCTAAACGTGCATGTTCTGAAGCACGCCAAATGGTATTCATAACGCTTTCGTACCATTTATCAGAATCTCTCAGCGACAAAATAACGCGAGCCTGCGGGTAGGCTTGAGATTGCTCTCGCCAAAAACTTGAGGACGGCCAATCCACAGAAGCCTTGTAACCGTCAAAAAGCTTAGCCCAATTAACATTTTGGCCTTGCGCAGCTTGGCTCCAAATCTGACTATGAGATGGATTCACTGGCACTTCCATCATGTGGTAACACTTATCAAAACCGAGGCTTTCTAAGGCGAACTTGAGCGACAACGTCCCCGTACGACCAAACCCCGCACCAATTACTTCTATAGTCATATTCCCCTCGTCGTAGTTTTGTTGGTTGTTTCTTTTTTATTAGTTCTTGTTTATTAGTTCTTTTATTTTTTCTTTTGAGTACTTCTTTGCTTACTTTTTTGCTTACTTTTTTCTGTTACTGCTTTTCGTTACTGCTTGCGGCCTTTCTTTCCGGCCTGTTACTGACTGTTTCTGCTTGCCATTGCTGCTTGCTGTTGCTGCTTGCTATTTTTTTCGACGGTCTTTGCCAACTATTTTACTTATCGTTTTGACTGTCGTTTTAACTGTCGTTTTAACTGTCGTTTTGCATTCTGTTTGTGCTTCGTGCTGTGCAATATGCTGCAGAAATTACGATACATTATTTACGCCAGGCTGCGACCTCCGAGAGCAAATTTTGCCGCAAAACAAGATTAACTCAAGCGATAAACTTGGCTGGCTGTTTCGTGGAACAACCATTGTTGATCGGCCTGAGTGTGCTTCTTAGCTATCTTTTTAAAGGCATTCCAAAGTACATGATAAGAACAACTTTGCTTATCCACAGGGAAATTACTTTCGAACATACAGCGTTCTGGCCCAAACGCGCCGATGGCAAAATCATGGTAGCGGCCAGTAGCTGCTACTATTTCGTCCGAGGTCGGCGGTTTGCCGCGCTTATGCCAACCGAACCCATTTATAGGCATCACTATGCCACCCAATTTGGCCACAACATTGGGACATAAGGCCAACTGAACTACATCCTTTTGCCATTGAACAAAAATTTCTTCGCTTTTATCGGCGTAGGGGCCTATGCCCAAGGGACCACCAAAATGATCAAAAATAATTGTCACCTTGGGAAAGGCCTTAGCCAATGTAGCCAAGTCGCTGATCTGCGGATGATACAACCAGGCGTCAAAACTTAGACCGCGCTGTTCTAACTGGGCAAAACCCTGCTGAAAAGTTTCATCTAGAAATAAGTGTTCAACTGGATTGGTGTGAGAGTTACGCACAACTGCACTGGCATCCCAGCCCGCCGCATGACGGATACCACGGAACCTGGTGGAGGCCCTCATATGCGCATCTAATACTGGCCCCACATCACTGCCCAAGGACAAATCTGCATAGCTGACAATTCCCGCACAAACCTTGGCTGGCCCATATTGACCGGATGCCGACATTGCGGCTATGCCATTTACAAATTCGGTTTCCCCAACTGGTGCTAGGGCTGCAGTGGCGCTGTCGCTATACATAGACCCGCACTCCACAAAAACTGTGCTTACCACGTTGTGCCCCTGCCCAATATCTGCCAACAATTCTGGCAACAAATAGGCATTACTATCGTGGTCCCAAAGATGATGATGCGGATCGCAGATCATACGTTCGGGGTCTAAAATTTCTTCACGCACCAGATCTAGCCATTGGTTGCTGCTGGCTGAAGCAGACATTAGTAAACTACTACCGAACGAATGCCTTCGCCGCTGTGCATTGCGGCAAAGCCTTTATTGATGTCTTCTAAAGCGAAGGTATCGGTTATCAAATCATCAATATTAATTTTGCCTTCCATGTACCAATCTACAATTTTTGGCACATCCGTACGGCCCTTTGCGCCACCGAATGCTGTGCCCCGCCAGACCCGTCCGGTGACCAGCTGAAATGGTCGAGTGGCAATTTCCTGACCCGCCGCTGCAACACCAATAATGATGCTTTCGCCCCAACCTTTATGACAGCACTCCAAGGCCTGCCGCATAACTTCGGTATTGCCTATGCATTCGAAGGAATAATCTACGCCGCCATCGGTCATATCGACAATGGCTTCAACGACGTTATCGACAGAATTGGGGTTAATAAAATCTGTCATACCAAACTTTTCACCCAGCTCTCTGCGTCCATCATTGAGGTCTATG
>CAJJAQ010000041.1 GCA_905182095.1 uncultured Pseudomonadales bacterium
TCTATTTCACCAACAATCTGCTCTAAGACATCCTCAATGGTCACTGCACCAGAGATCTGCCCATATTCATCCACCACCAAGGCCATATGGTTCCGATTAGCGCGAAATTCTTCTAATAAGACATTCAGTCTTTTACTTTCAGGAATTACTGCAGCCGGACGAATAAAGTCTTTAATATCAAAGCGTTGACCGCCTTCCTCAAGCACTAAAGAGAGTAGGTCTTTGGCGTGCAGAATGCCCTTAATGTCATCCACATCATCGCCCACCACAGGAAACCGTGAGTGCTTGGAGTCTATGACTAAGGGCAATAGCTCCGCAGGTTGTTGATCTTCGTGCACCACAACCAACGCCGAGCGAGGAATCATAATGTCTCGGGCGTGCATATCGGCGACGTGCAGCGCGCCGACAATTATGTTCAAGGCGTCGACGTCTATTAGCTGCCGTTCAGCCGCATCGTGTAAAACTTCGAGTAATGCTGCAACGTCGTCAGGTGCTTCTGAAAATAAATCAGACAACCACCCGCGTACGCCGCGACGAGGGGACTTTTTGTCAACTGAGTCGTCAGAGAACTCAGACATATCACTCATTTAATAAGTTTTACCAAGAATTGGCCTTCCTATATATGTAAGGCATGGAAAAAATGCAAGAACCGATTAAAAAGATTGTTGTCCTAGACATCAACTGTAGGGATTCTCAACACCCAGTTCTGCAAGTATGTGCACTTCTAGCGCTTCCATAACGCGCGCTTGCGCGTCGACTTCGTGATCGTAATCCAACAAATGCAGAACCCCATGAATCAGTAAGTGGGCAAGATGATGCAAAAGTTGCTTACCTTGTTCAGCCGCTTCATCAACGAGTACTGGCCAGCAAATTGCCAGATCACCCAGCAGCATCTCGTCTTGCACAACTTGCTCATCCAACAGGGCGGGGAAACTCAAAACATTGGTGGGTTTATCTTTACCGCGATAAGTACGGTTGAGCATTTGTGATTCGCTCAAGTCGCACAGGCGAATACATAAGGGATAATCTAATCTAGCGTCATCTACGCACTTGTGCAGTGATAGCAGCCAACTGTTGATCAAAGCATGCAGAGTTACAAGCGTGTCATCACCGTTGACTAACGGCACCAATAGCGCAGCAAAATCATCCTCAAAGCGATCTTGTAAGTCCTCTGCTATTTGCAGATCAACATTCATAATACGCACCGCGCGTGTTTATCCTGTCTTACCAAAAGGCTACTCAAAGGTTTAACAATCAGCTAGCGCCGTTGATCGCGAGCTTCGCCGTCAGTAGACCTCGGCGAATTTTGGAACAGTTCGTAAGCATCGACAATTTTCTGAACTAACGGATGGCGCACCACATCTTTAGAGACAAACTGGGTAAATTTAATGCCATCGATATTACGCAACACGTCACGCACATGAATCAGCCCAGAGTTTTCACCTCGCGGTAAATCTATCTGGGTAATGTCCCCAGTAACTACAGCAGTTGAACCAAACCCTATCCGAGTAAGAAACATCTTCATTTGAGCCACGGTAGTATTTTGCGACTCATCCAAAATAATAAAAGCATTGTTCAAAGTACGACCGCGCATATAGGCCAGTGGCGCTACTTCAATAATATTGCGTTCTATATATTTGTTAACCCGCTCTACCCCGAGCATTTCATAAAGAGCGTCATACAATGGGCGTAAATAAGGATCAATTTTCTGCGCCAAGTCTCCGGGCAAAAAGCCGAGTTTTTCCCCAGCTTCCACAGCAGGCCTGACCAAGAGTATGCGCGCCACCTGTTGAGATTCCAGTGCCTCTACAGCTAAAGCGACAGCCAGATAGGTTTTACCTGTACCCGCTGGTCCAATGCCAAAATTGATATCGTGGCGACGCACTGAATTGCAATAAGCCAGTTGATTGCCACCCCGAGGTTTAACAGATTTCTTCGGTGTGCGAATGACGGTTTGATCAAAATTCTCTGCGGCGGTCTTTTCTCCACGCTCAGTAGCAGAGGGGTTTTCTGCATCAACATCCATCACCACTGAAGGTCCTTGAGGTCTTTCTTGTTCAGCCATAAGTGCATCCAATCCGGCCTCTTGTAAAAAGAGGTGTACAAAATCTGGTTCTATTGATTCTCGATCTGCGGTTTCACGATATAGCTGGTGCAGTAGTGCTTCAGCAGCTTGTACCCTAATCTGCGGACCGCTTATTTGGAATTCGTTGCCTCGACTACGTATGTGCACGCCTAACCTGCGCTCTAAATGTTTCAGGTTTTGATCCACTGGGCCTATAAGACTGGCTAATCGCCGGGCATCACTTGGCTCCAACGCAATTAACTGGGTAAAAGGCACTACGCGAGCGTGGGCTTCAGGTTTATCTGTATTCTCTTGCAAAATTCACCAAACTTTTTTAGGCGGTAGACGGAAATTAACAGCAACTCTAGAACCAAGTATGGACCTAATGCTTGCCGATAAGTTGATAACGAACTTAGCCAATTACTCGACCATTTCACCGCGCAGAGAATTCGGAAAGGCTTGGGTTATGGCAAGACTGGTAAATTTACCGATCAGACTGGCAGGGCCGATAAAATTCACCACCCGATTATTTTCAGTTCTAGCCGCAAGCTGACCTTCATCAGCTCCTTTCTTAGCGGGCCCGGTAACCAAAACTTGTTGCGTACTACCGACCATAGCAGCTGATATCGCTTCAGCCTGGTCTCGCAGCCGGGTTTGCAAAATCTTCAAACGCTGCTTTTTTACTTCTTCCGGGGTGTCATCTTGAAGGGCCGCTGCCGGCGTGCCTGGTCGCGCGCTGTAAATAAAGCTAAAAGAAAAATCAAAACCAATGTCTTCAATGAGTTTCATGGTAGCCGCGAAGTCTTCTTCTGTTTCGCCAGGAAAACCAATAATAAAGTCTGAAGATAAACTGATATCTGGACGCACTTCGCGCAACCGGGCAATTCTTTCGTGATAATCGGCCGCCGTATGTCCGCGTTTCATGGCAGCTAATATTGTGTCTGAACCTGACTGTACGGGTAAGTGGAGGTGGTTAACCAAGGCCGGAATATCTTTATAGGCTTGGATCAGATTGTCGGAAAAGTCCATGGGGTGCGAGGTAGTAAAGCGAATACGCTCCACACCCGGCACTGCTGCGACATAGTGAATCAGCTCAGCAAGGTCAGCGGTATCGCCGTCTATCTCACCTAAGTAAGAATTCACATTTTGCCCCAACAGGTGAATTTCTTTCACACCTTGCTTGGTCAAACTCTTCACTTCCTTTAACACCGAGGCCACTGAGCGACTCACTTCTTCGCCGCGGGTATATGGCACAACGCAAAAACTACAGTATTTACTGCAGCCTTCCATAATGGAAAGAAATGCTGCGGGACCATCTACACTAGGCTCGGGCAGACAATCAAATTTTTCCACCTCCGGAAAAGTGATGTCTACAACAGGCAGTAGTTGGCTCTTTTGCGAGGTCAACATATCTGGCAAGCGATGAATAGTTTGCGGGCCAAACACCATATCCACCACAGGTGCGCGTTTCATGATGGCATCGCCTTCTTGACTAGCCACGCAACCGCCAACACCAATCACTAGGTCTGGATTAGCATTTTTAAGTTTCTGCCAACGACCCAACTGATGAAAAACCTTTTCTTGGGCCTTCTCGCGAATAGAACAGGTATTGAGCAGGAGTACGTCTGCCTCTTCTTCGGTCTCGGCTATTTCATAACCCTGTTGATCGCGCAGCACGTCATACATACGCGCCGAGTCATACTCGTTCATTTGGCAACCGTGGGTTTTTACAAAAAGCTTCTTGGCCATAGTGACTTTGGTATAAAAAATAGAGACCTATTGTACGCCATCCTG
>CAJJAQ010000042.1 GCA_905182095.1 uncultured Pseudomonadales bacterium
GATCTATACCGTCGATGAAATCTAAAGGGTCTAGGCCATTGCCCTTAGATTTGGACATTTTTTGACCTTCAAAATCACGTACTAAACCGTGGATATAAACAGTATCGAAGGGGACTTTGTTTTCGAAATGCAGCGTCATCATGATCATTCTGGCGACCCAGAAAAATATAATATCGTGACCTGTGACTAGAGTACTTGAAGGCAGGTAATCTTCTAAATCAGAATTTTTTTCGGGCCAGCCTAAAGTTGCCATGGGCCACAAGGCAGAGGAGAACCAGGTTTCCAGTACATCGTTATCTTGGTTGAGGTTTACATCATCACTCAGTGCGTATTTTTTTCGTGCGCTGGCTTCGTCCTCGGCAGCATAGATATTGCCTGCATCGTCATAAAACGCTGGAATTCTGTGGCCCCACCATTGCTGGCGACTAATGCACCAGTCTTGGATGTCGCGCATCCAGGAGAAATAAGTATTTTCGTACTGCTTGGGTACAAATTTTATGCTGCCATCTTCAACCGCTTTTATCGCAGGTTCGGCTAGCGGAGCTATTTTCACAAACCACTGATCTGTTAGGTAAGGCTCAATGATTGCGTTAGATCGATCACCTCTAGGTACCATAAGTTTATGATCTTCGGTGGCGGCCAATAAACCTAACGCATCAAGGTCGGCGACAATTTGCTTGCGTGCAACTACACGGTCTAACCCGCGGTAGGCTTCAGGGACATCGTCGTTGATTTTGGCTTCAGGGGTTAAGATGTTAATGGACTCGAGGTTATGCCGAGCACCCATTTCATTGTCATTAAAGTCATGGGCAGGGGTTATTTTTACGCAACCTGTGCCAAATTCCATATCTACATAGTCGTCGGCTATAACCGGAATTTTTCGGCCAACTAAGGGCAGAATAATTGTGGCGCCAATAAGGTGGGCATAGCGCTCGTCGTCTGGGTGTACGGCGACGGCTGTGTCACCCAACATGGTCTCTGGTCTTGTGGTGGCTACCACTAAGAAAGCATCGCCCTCTTTGGTTGTAACGCCGTTGGCGAGGGGGTAGCGAAAATGCCAAAGAAATCCTTGCTCTTCTTTGTTCTCCACTTCTAGATCTGATATGGCAGTGCCCAATTCAGGGTCCCAATTGACTAGGCGTGTACCGCGGTAAATAAGACCTTGGTCGAACAGTTGAATAAACGCGGTTTGTACTGCCTCGGCATAGCCTTCATCCATAGTGAAGCGTTCGCGTGTCCAATCAAGACTGGAACCCATGCGTCTAATTTGTTGGGAAATTGTGCCACCAGATTGCTTTTTCCAATCCCAGACTCGTTCGATAAAAGCTTCCCTACCTAGTTCGTGGCGGTTGCTGCCTTCGCTGGCAAGTTGGCGTTCTACTAACATTTGCGTAGCAATGCCCGCGTGGTCTGTGCCCATTTGCCACAAGGTGCGGTTGCCTAACATGCGTTGGTAGCGAATCAGCGAATCCATAAGCGTTTGATTGAAGGCGTGGCCCATATGCAGGGTGCCGGTGACATTCGGCGGTGGAATCAGGATGCAATAGCCGTCACCGTCTCCCTTGGGCGCAAAATGACCAGCTTTTTCCCAGCTTTGATAAAGGTCTTGTTCGATTTTTTCCGGATTAAAACTAGTGTCCATGATTCTCTATATCTACTTTCGTTATATCTGCTTTGAGCCTACCCCAGTTTACCGGGGGCAAACGCGGATAAAGTGTGCTTTAGCCTAATTTTCCCAATCTTTCAGGTCGTGGTGATGCAAAGGATAACCGCGATCACGGTAAAATTTGTAGTGCTCACGACCCTGATCTTTTGTCTCGCCGACAATGATTTCGGCTACCCGATCAAAGCGCCCCAAAAAACTCGGCACCTCTTTGGCCAGATTGATCAGCAAGCCGCTGTCGTGGACCGGCGTATCACAGCCAAGGTGAATTGGGCTTTTGACTTCGATCTTAGTATCGGCCTTAACTTCGATCTCGTTTGCATCACCTGTCGAGTCGGGCTTTTCTACCTGAGCCGATTTGGCTTCACTGTTACCAGTAACCAATTGATGTGGCAGAAAGCGGTGCTTCGGATAGTCCCAAAGTAACGTATCCATTGCCGCAACTTGTGCCTTATCTTCAAGCTGCACATGTACCTGCATACCACCTTGTATTGCTTTCAGACACAGTCGACAGGCGAAGCGCATTGCTGCATCTTCGCTGACGTCTTCTAGCACATAAAAATCTACCCGTGTCACTTATGCAGACCGCTCTAGCTTTGGTTGACCAAATATTTGAATAGCATAGGCACTGGACGACCACTAGAGCCTTTATTGGCGCCGCTGTAAAAAGCACTGCCTGCTATGTCTAAGTGTGCCCATGGTGTGTCGTCGACAAAGCGCGATAGGAAGCAAGCCGCTGTAACACTGCCTGCTCCGCGTCCGCCAACATTGGCCATATCTGCAAAGTTCGAGTTAAGACCTGCTTGATAGTCATCCCACAAAGGTAGTCTCCAGCTTCGATCGCCAGTGTCTTGGCCAGCTTCTAAGAGGTCGTCAGCTAATGCATCGTCATTGGCAAAAAGGCCACTAGCGTGGCTGCCTAGTGCCATGATGCAAGCGCCAGTAAGCGTGGCTACGTCAATAATTGTGCGCGGCTTAAAAGTTTGCGCGTGAGTCAGTGCGTCACACAATACCAATCTGCCTTCGGCGTCCGTGTTGAGGATTTCGACGGTTTTACCTGAACTGGTTGTGACGATGTCGCCGGGACGGGTTGCGCCGCCACTAGGCATGTTCTCTGCCGCTGCGACTATGGTCAAAAGGTTAATCGGCAACTTCGCTTCAATGGCCGCTTTAGTAGCACCCAAGACTGCTGCCGCGCCGCCCATATCGTATTTCATTTCGTCCATTGTTGGCGGTGGTTTGAGGGAAATGCCACCGGTATCAAAGGTTATGCCTTTACCCACGAGGGCGATGGGCGCTTGGTTCTTGGCACCGCCGTTATAATTGATAATGATCATGCGTCCTGGGTTATCGCTACCCTGAGAGACAGCCATAAACGCACCCATTCCGAGGGAGAGCATTTTCTTTTCATCTAAGTGGCTTACTTTGACTTTTGGGTTGCGAGCCATCTTGCGCGCTTCAGCCAAAAGATAGAGAGGGGTACAAACGTTAGGTGGTTCGTTACCCAAATCTTTTGTTAGTGCCATACCCGCATCGAGGGCATTGCCCAAGGTGATGGTGCGTTGTACGGAAGGGCTGCTTTTTGTCGGTGCTTGTATCCGGATGCGCTTGAGTTGGTGTGGGGGGATGGGCTTGCTCTTATATCGGTTAAATTGATAGGCGGCATGGCTTATGGCTTGTAGCAATGTTTGCGCCTTCCATGGGGCATCTTTGCCTTTCACTTTACAGTCCAGTAATGCCACTAAGGCCTGGCCAACAGGCAGTTTGATGAGGGTTCTTGCGGCAACATCGCATGCTTTGGCATAGTTTGGCGCCGTTGTTTCACTGGTTCCGCCAATGATTAATAGTCTTGCTATGGCACCTTCCATTTGAATACACAGAGTATTGCCAATGGTGTCTTTAAAATCCTGGGTAGCTCGATTGAACGCGCTTTGATTCCCCGAGGTCTTAGCTATTTTCTTAGCGGCCTGAAAACTGGTCATAAGGCAGGGCGTTCTGGCGGCTGTTAGCTCGCCACTTGCAAGAGTAAAATTCATGTTCGATTAATCCACATCAGTAATTGGAGTTGTGAGTTCTAAGTTTAGCGTTTTTAGCAGAAAAAGACTGGAAAGAAATGGCAGAAAATAGGCTTAGATTTGATTCTTTTGAACTAGGTAGTCGCTCATAACAACGCCGATCTTAAGGGTTTAAAGAGTGCGGCTGAGGTATGTTACCTAGGTAGGTGTACGACGACCGTTTTACTCATCTTGTCGTGCCAAGTTTGCTTGTCATTACCGACAAAGAGCCATAGGTAGCCGAGGCCGGCGCAAGCCAGTGAAATTGGTCCAACCAGTGAGCGGATGGCGATTTGTTTTAGACTTACGCCATGGCCTGATTCATCTACCAAACGTATGTGCCATGCGCGCATACCTAGTGTCTCGCCATGCTTGTACCAGCAAAACCCATAAAAACCGAGTATTTCCGCCAGCAGGGTCAGCTGAAATGCTAAGCCTGTGACAGCTTCTCCGTTAAGAGGTATCCAGATGTACCCAGTCAAAGCTAACAATGCCAAAATCAGCAAACTGTCATACATTAGCGCGCCCAAGCGCCGGCCAATGCCGGCTGGGAATCCTTGCTGGGGGCTATCCATTTGTTCTAAGTTACTCACCAGCGGCAGTTAAAATGTTGCGACATGGTCGGCGAGTTTCACCGAACGACCAACAAACTCTTCCGTGGTCATGCTTTGCAGTACATCAGCATCTTGAGACGTGCCCCAAGCCCGGCGGCCATCAGGTAAGCGAGTCGCCACAAAAGCCTTGTCCAGACCTTTGGGTCCGTACATGACCGAGTAACCCTCAACTACACCCTCGCCACTATGGCCTATAACCACCTCTCGTTGCGGTTGCGCATCTACTTGATCTTGCAGGTTGGCGTGCTGGAATGGTTTTTCCGGTCGGTCGGTGGAGTAGGTGCCGAAGGCATGTTTGGTAATGTATCCACCGTTTGCGGTAATCATGGCCTTTTGGCCAGGCTTTTCTCTGAGCAATTCGGC
>CAJJAQ010000043.1 GCA_905182095.1 uncultured Pseudomonadales bacterium
TCTGGTACTTTGATGCTGAAAAATTCTAGTTCGTGCTCATGATTTGCACTGGCAATACTGTGGGCGCGCAACAGTGGCCGACCCTCCTCAGCAGGTAATCCGATCATCACAAAGTGAGCATTTTTGAATCTAAAGCCTATAGCCTATAGCCTATAGCCGCCAAACTTTGCAAACAGCACTAAGCCCGCAAAACCGCCAACCACTGTTTTTGGCTGTCTGTTAATGCCTCATCAGCTGTCAGTACAGAACCAGCCAATGCTTCACGAACTTCCACTGGAGTGTGGGTAAACGGCGCCCGCAAAAGCTCAGGCAATATGGCTTTGGCTTTGGTTATAGCCCCTTGGTAGGTGGCAAAAAACTTTTCTACACTCACATGCTGGGCCGGGTCGTCCATCCAGCAGTCAAAATCTGTTACTAGGCAAATGGTGCAGTAAGCCAATTGGGCTTCTCGGGCTAAAAACACTTCTGGCACATTGGTCATGCCGACTAGGTCGCACTTTGCGCTGTCGCGTAAAAAGAAGCTCTCAGCCCGAGTACCCAGACGCGGCCCTTCAACGCAGGCATAAGTTTTGTCAATATGCAGGGCTTGGTCAATACGCGCCGCCGCGCCCTGAATGTCTGCGGACAACGCCGGACACACCGGGTAGGCAGTGGAAACATGGGCTGCCACACCGTCGCCAAAAAAGCTGTAGGCACGCTTGCCGCGAGTATGATCAAAGTATTGGGAAGCTATTGCCAGATCACCCGGCTTTAAGCCTTCGCGCAAGCTGCCTGCCGCAGAAATGCCCAAAACGCGACGCGCACCCAAAGCCTTAAGGGCAAATATATTCGCTCTATAATTTACCTCGCCAGGCAGCAGTTGGTGGTTCACACCATGGCGCGCCAAGAACAAAACGCTCTGGCCCTGATAACTGCCTTGCACAATTGGGCTAGAGGGCTGACCAAAGGGCGTGTCTATAACGTGTTCTTTTTCAATGCTCAGTTCATCTAATTGATACAACCCAGAACCGCCAATAATTGCCAGCATACAACCTCCTACTTTGTGGCTTTGTCATTGGGGCATCCTAGGGCGAAGCAGCAAACCTAAGCAAGCGCAAAAACAGCCGACTGAAAAAAACTAAACTGGGTAACCCAATGCTCTTGCCACGCCCTGACCAAAACCTTGCCCTACAAATGGCACTACACCGTGTCCTACAAATGACCCAACACCCTACCCATTAACCGTGATTTTCTATTAGGATGCGCAATCTGCTTTTTTCGGAATCACCACTTTGCGCCGTATAAAAATAATAGCCTTACTTTTGGGCCTCATATCCACGTCCCTCATTCAAGTCACACAAGCTAGCGAAGACACCATGGCAAACTTTACAAAAGCACCCGTAGACGACAAAGGTCTGTTCACTAATGTAAAAGGCGAACTGTCCCAAGGCGGCCTAAACGTACGGGTGCCCTTTATGCTGCGCCGTTTTGGTACTTATTTTCGCAGCAGCGACGGCGCGCCAACACTGAACAAAAACGATGGCGCGGCACTACGCGCCAATGCACTGAATAATGAAAAAGCCACTATCACCTGGGTAGGCCATGCAACTGTGCTGGTGCAAATGCATGGGGTGACATTTCTTACTGATCCCATATGGTCAGACTGGCCCAGCCCAATGGCTTATATCGGCCCACGCCGGTTTGTAGAGCCGGGTATTGAAATAGACAACTTACCTAAAATTGATTTTGTGGTTGTGTCGCACAATCACTACGACCACCTAGACCTACCCACACTAAAAGCCTTAGCGAAGCGCAGCGCCGACACAAAATTCTTTGTGCCGCTGGGCAATGCAAAATTACTTAACAGCCAAGGCGTGGCAAACGTCACCGAGATGGACTGGGGCAATACCGCAACTTACCAAGACCTAACCATCCACTGCCTACCCACACAGCACTGGAGCAAGCGGTCCATCAGCGACACCCGCAAAACACTGTGGTCGTCTTGGGCAGTGACCGGACCAGAAAAGCGTTTTTACTTCGCAGGCGACACCGGCTACTTCCCCGGCTTTAAAGAAATTGGTGAAAAGCTTGGCCCCTTCGATATAGCCGCCATGCCCATAGGCGCCTACGAACCCAATGCCATGATGAAAGCCTCGCACATGGACCCCAAAGAGTCGGTAATGGCGTCGCTAGACGTTAAGGCCGCGCAAGTGCTGGCTATACACTTTGGCACCTTTGATCTATCTGATGAACCGCTCGCGGAACCGCCGGTGCTATTCAAAGAAGCCGCAGCTAAAACTGCGCTGGCTGGAGATAAGACTTGGGTCTTCGACGTAGGTGAAACGCGGGAGTTTTAGCAGGGCGGCGAACGCAAATTAAGCCTGAAGCGAATAACCTCGGCAGACGAGCTTTAGACGCAAAGTTGATCGGCTAGTTATACGCTGGTATTTTTTGTTCACATTCATGTACATTAATAGGGTTGTACAAATGAAATGCACAAGCTACGAATCAGCGCGCAGCAACCTGGCTAAAACCATGGAACAGGTGTGCGATGATCATGCCCCAATTGCTATTGCTCGTAAGGGTGAAGGCGCAGTTGTCATGATGTCTATGGCTGACTATCAGGCCCTTGAAGAAACTGCATACCTTCTTAGAAGTCCCAAAAACACTCGACGATTGATTGAGTCCATTGGCGAGCTTGAGGCTGACAAAGGCGGTGAACGGGAATTGAACGGGAATTGAACGGGAACTAATTGAGTGAAACTCGTCCTTGCAGAGGAAGCATGGGAAGCATGGGAAGCATGGGAAGATCGTCTAT
>CAJJAQ010000044.1 GCA_905182095.1 uncultured Pseudomonadales bacterium
GGTGAAAACTGGAACGACACTGGCTTCTTAAAATGCCACAAAAACCTGCACGCTAAGCCTCGATAGTGAGCGGGTAAATCAGGTACCATGCCTTTCCAGACAGAGGAAAAATACAATTTTGCGGATACTTTGCCTAGACGATGAACAAATTACTTTTTGTGAACAAAAATGCGACTAACTAGCCTAATCGAAAAATTGATTAGTCCAATACAATGGCTGATTATATTTGGCATCGCATGGACTGTGGCTAATAGTGTCTTGGGCTTGTTACAAGCGCCGAATGAAACCAGCTCAAACTCAACTGGGACAAATACGTCCGTTGAAAATCAACCTGAGAATCAATCCAAAGGCCGCGCCGGCGCGGATAAATCTAAACGCGTAGAAGCATTACTGGCCAGTCACATTTTTGGCTTAGTGCCGCAATCAAACAACGTCAGCTCACAACGAATTGAAACCGCTAAAGCCACACGCCTGCCGTTAACGTTAGAAGCCGTTTTCGTAGCCGACGAAAATGCTAGTTCTGGCGCCATAGTGGCGCGCAGCGGTAAGAAGGGCTTGCTCTACACAGTCGGCGATATTCTACCCGGCAACGCGCGCCTCATAGAAGTGCAACAAGAGCAGATTATTTTACAAAGAGCTGGCAACCGTGAAGCACTGGCATTCGGTAAAAGCAAATTCAATCCCAAAGCGGAGATTCGACCGCTAAGCCAAGGCAAAGCCGCCGAGAGTATGCGCAATATAGCGAGCATTGACGACATCCAAGGACTCATCAGTGACAATGTTGAAAACGCTCTGAGAGATTTTGGTTTAGAGACCAACGAGGGTCGCGGGTATAAAATAGGCAACTTATCCAGCAACCCCTACCTGCAACAAGCAGGCTTGCGCCCGGGTGATGTTGTGCTATCGGTCAACGGCCAACCACTGGGCGACCTGCAAAAAGATCAACTAGAATTCGACAATGTAATTGCCCAAGGATCAGCCAGCATTGAACTAGAACGCAACGGCGAGCAAATAACCATTACCGCGCGCCTACCTCAATAAATTTAAGCCGAATCAACAACCCTATGAAACTAATATCCCAAATTCGCAGCACCATAATTATTTGTGCAACATTGGTCAGCCTTGCAGCATTCGCGGCCGAGGTTGAAGAAGGCGAACGCACTTGGCAAATGGCAACAAAGAACGCTGACATACAAGAGTTTGTCGCCCAAGTTGCAAAGATCACTGGTAAAACCTTTATCGTTGATCAAAAGCTTAAAGGTCAGGTTAATGTCATCTCTGAAACGCCTCTGGGCAAACAGGGTGTTTATGAGCTTTTCCTAAGTGTACTGAGGTTGCAGAACTATACCGCTGTGCAGTCAGGCAACGTCATTCGAATACAGCAAAGTGCCACAGGCAAACAAACTCCAGGTGCTATAGGTGGGCTGCAAGCCGCTGCGCCGGAAGAGTTAGTGACACAAATTATTGCTGTAAAAAACGTCAAATCCGAAGACCTACTAAAAATTCTGCGCCCTCTTATTCCGCAGTATGGTCATATTGGCAGCGTCAACGAACCTAATGTAGTGATCATCTCCGACCATGCAGACAATATTCGCCGTTTGAAAAAAATCATCAGCGATATCGACATTGCTGAAACTAACGAAATTGTTATGCTCCCACTACAAGAGGCGTGGGTCGGTGATATCGTCGAGATACTAGAAAAGGTGGCGCCAAAGCAGGTAGGTTCCGGTGCCACTGGGCCGCAAAAAGTCCAGCTGATTGCTAACGAAAGAAACAATTCCCTTGTGCTCAAAGGTCAAAACCGCCCTGTCGCTGACCTCGTGGAAATCATTCAACAACTAGACCAACCAGCGACCACCAAAGATGCCACCCAGGTAATCTTACTCAATCATGCTGACGCCGAAAACGTCAGTAAAATTTTGCAAAGTATTGTAGGTAGCCTTGGGTCAAGCCAAGCTGGTGGCAACTCATCCGATAAAGTAACCGTTCAGTCTGATCTATCGCTCAACGCACTGATCATAAAAGCTGACCCAGGTACAATGGGCGAGATCTTAAGCATTGTGGAGAAATTAGATTCGCCACGCGCCCAAGTACTTATAGAGGCGGCGATTGTTGAAGTCACCCTAAATGATGACTTCTCTTTTGGTGCTGAACTGGCCGCCGGTGATCAGCGCGGACAAAGCGTGCCGCTGATCAGTACCAGCCTTAATGGCAGCATCCAATCACTGCTTGGCGGCGTTATTGATGCTAATAACCCTGGTGCAATCAGCGTCTTGCAAGGCCTGGCAACACTAAGCGGTCCTACACTAGCCGCTGCAAAATTAGACCTAGACGGCATTTCATTCGGCGCAGTGATTACAGCGCTCTCTACAAACTCGGACGCCAACCTACTTTCAACACCCAGCATCATCACGTTAGACAATAACGAAGCGAAGATCTTAGTCGGTCGTGAGGTACCTTTTAGAACGGGCTCCTTTACAACTACGGGTAACGGTTCAAGCAACCCTTTCACCACGGTAAACAGACAAGACGTCGGTGTTGAATTGCTTGTCACGCCACATGTATTCGACGGCACCGAAGTACGCTTGGACGTAGTACAAAACATTTCTAATGTTCTACCTACCGCAGTAGGTGGAAGCACGTTCGCAGACGTAGTGACCTCCAAACGAACCATAGAAACCACCGTACTCGCTGGCGACGGAGAAACCATTGTGCTGGGCGGTCTAATTCAAGACGACGTTACCCAAACCAATAGAAAGGTGCCGGTGTTGGGTAGCATTCCGCTCATCGGCAATCTTTTTAAATCTAAAACAACTTCTCGCGTAAAAACCAATCTTTTGGTGTTTATCCGCCCCACCATTATTTCTAATAGCGAACAGGCTACCGCTCTCACTAACGTGAAGTATTCTGCCATATGGGAGTTAACGGGTGATGAGAAAAAGCTTGAAGAGAATAAAAAGACCGGCCTTAAAGATTTAAAGAACCATTTTAAGGAAGATGCCCAGCGTGAGGCCTTACAAGGCCTTTTTGAAGGCAAACAAGCCCAATAGCCTCAAACACATTCAGAGCATAGACTGTGGCCATGAAAAACAGTCTACTGAGAACCTATTACCGCCTCCTCCGGTGGATCATTCGCCTTGTCGCTAAGCCGGATTTTAGCGGTATGGAAAACCTCGGCGCCTGGTCTGAAGAGACAAACACAGATGTGCCTAACCCCCATTTAGCCAACGAAGAAACTTACCCCAACGCAAACAAACGAGAAATTATTTACGTTCTAGACAAAAGATCTATTGCAGATCTTTTAATCTTGGAGCATGGGTTAACCCAATCACCCGCAGCATCTTTTCCATCACCATTAATGCCGCTAACCATTGCAGATTGGTCTATTAACGGCAGAGCATTCGCATTGAATAGAGCTTGGGGTGGCAAGATAACTATGCAACGATACTCGCGGCGACTACTGCAATTAGTTAGCATGGATAAAACTATTCAGGCACAAATAGCCCTGGTACCGGTGTCTATATTTTGGGGTCGATCTTTGGCGCCAAGAGGCAGCTGGATTGAAGCACTGACCTCAGACCAACGCCCAGCAACCGGAGGTATCAAACGCTTCTTTGCTCTTCTCTTCAACCGTGGCGATATTCACGTTTGCTTTGGCAAACCAATACCATTAGAAGAAATAGCCAAACATGACAAAGGTCAAAACTACGCTATTCGTAGGACCGCCCGCCTACTCCGCGTTCTCTTCAAACGACAACATGAAGCAACCTTGG
Organism: uncultured Pseudomonadales bacterium; assembly: GCA_905182095.1. Taxonomy (GTDB): domain Bacteria; phylum Pseudomonadota; class Gammaproteobacteria; order Pseudomonadales; family Azotimanducaceae; genus UBA4421. The sequence goes on from CAJJAQ010000044.1 coordinate 3,774, forward strand.
GCCCAGATTTTTCCCATAGAAGAACATTGTTATCGAGTATTACTAATTCACCGCGAATTACTCAACAGATCAACGAAAGTCTAGCTTCGACCGAAATCACAGAAAAATACGCTAGAAAGAAAAGAACCAAACTGAAGGCCATGGCTTATCGACACGCGAAGAAAATCGCTTCAGATATGTCCTACTCGTCAATCCGTCTGTTTCTAATCTTTCTAGCCTGGTTTTGGCGGCGCATATATACCGGCGTCGACGTACGCGGACTGACATCGGTAAAAGAAACCACTGACACCCACACCCTCGTCTACGTGCCATCCCATCGCAGCCATATAGACTATTTAGTACTCAGTTATACCCTCTACCGCGCAGGGATTATGATTCCTCATATCGCCGCTGGCGATAATCTGAACATGCCAGTGCTCGGCGGGTTTCTGCGCCGCGGTGGCGCATTTTTTATGCGCCGAAGTTTTAGAGATGACCCACTGTATGCTGCGGTCTTTGACGAATATTTGTATCAGGTTTACAACAGCGGACACTGCGTAGAGTTCTTTCCTGAAGGTGGCCGCAGCCGCACAGGCCGCTTACTACCGGTTAAATATGGCCTGCTCAAACTATCACTGACCCATCAACTGCAAGGCCTGAAAAAACCCCTAGCGTTTGTACCCGTGTACTTCGGCTACGAGAAGGTGATTGAAGGCGGTAGCTATATGGATGAGTTACGCGGCGCCAACAAAAAAACCGAAAGCGTACTAGACCTAATCAACGGTCTGAAAGTTATCCGTCAAAACTTTGGTCAACTACAAGTGAATTTTGGCGAACCCATTAAGTTGGACCAGTGGCTAGAACAAAATACTCCGGCCAAAGAAAATCCAGCAACGCCAATCAATCTGACGAATGATGCCCTCATGAAAGAACTAGGCGCACACATTATGGGCAGCATCAATGCTCAAGCAACAGTTAACTCTGTAAATCTAGTTGCCCTGGCCAGCTTGAGTATCGACCAAGAAGTAATGGAAGAAAAACAAATCGCCGAGCAAAGCGACTGTTACATGGCCATTCTGCAAGCCCTTTACGGTTCACGTATCTTTACCCATGCCGATATAACCAGCCAGTCCAGTATTGAAAAAGTCCAAGCCTTGGGACTAATCACTAAAAGCACAGAAAAGTTTGGCGCGGTTTTGCATCACGCGCCTTTTACCGCCTTACTAATGACTTGGTATCGAAACAACGTGCTGCATTTGATGGCCCTGCCCAGTCTAATTGCCAGTCTATTGGTCCACCGACAAGAACAAATTTCGGTAAAAGAGTTAGAGGCAATGATCGCGCTGGTTTTCCCTTTCATCGTCCATGAACTGAGCATTATCAATCCAGTGCCAGTTGAGAAAGTTATTCGCACACTGAGTGATCTTGGTATGGTGCAAATCGATAATGGCGATATCATGCTGCCTGAACAAAGTACCAAGCCGCGTATACAACTTGGTATACTGGCGAACTTAATGAACGAAACACTGGGACGTATGTGCCTTGTATTACGCTTCGCTGAGCCTGGCACTAAAGATCGACAGGCGCTGAGTTTGGCCAGCGAGTATTCCGCGGAAAAAATATCTCTTTTACTCGGGATTAACGGCCCAGAATTCTTTGATCAAAAATTGATTGGTGTTTTTCTTGACCAGCTCATTGAAAGAGGTCTGTTAGAAAAAACAGATGCGCAACTACTGCAACCCTGTCGAAGTTATGCTGCGTTACACGGCGCCGTAGAGTCTGCAATAAATGCCAAGCTGAAATTCGCTATCAAAGCTGAATAGCACTAAGTCTATTCGCCTACGGCTGACACACAGCCTGGGCCCTAGGTTGCTAGGTAAACATCAAAGCGAACGGTTTTGCCTTTAATCTGAAAGTTCACACCCTCTACGACCGGGTCCTTCAAACGACGTTTAACCACCACACGATTATTGGCACAGCTCAGCGCTAGTTGAATAAGTTCCGTCAAGTCGGACGTATCCTGCGCGTCTTGGGTTAGATAACGTAAGTGTTGCAGCGCCTGATTCGGCAGCGCATTCTTCTTGCGCTCTGGGAACATAGGATCAAGGTACACAACATCCCAAGTCTGGTCATCACTAAGCGCCTCTTTACAGTCCATGTACATCACTTGGGTATTATCAAAGCTACGGGCAAAGTCTTGTAACAGAATCCATATCAGCGGCTCACGCTCAACCAAGGTAACCGGACACCCAAGCATAGACAAAGTCAGACCGTCTGTGCCAAAACCCGCACAGGCATCCAGCACGCTAAGATCACCCAGATTTAGGCCACATGCCCGAGCCAACTCACCTTTCCTCGCACCGACACTGCGCCTATGTAGATTTTGCTCAGCAAGACGGAAGGGCCGCTTATTACCGGGGCTACATAACGCCAAACCTTGATAATCCAAATAAAGACTTGCTACGTCTACTTGCCTAGGCGCATCCACCTCATGCAAGTCACACCAAAGCTCAAATGCTAATGCCTGTTCACGCTGCTCGGCGGTGTACATCAATACAATAGGCACTTCCGGACGGTCAGGTGTTGTTCTCATCTTTGCTTTATTTTCCATCAAGAATTATTGCCTATGCCTGCGACCGCGAATTTCCAATTTGAGGTGAGTCACCATTCTCAAAGAGCGGATGAGCATACTACGTATCTTATTGAGACTTTAAAACGACAGGCACATAGGCTGGAGTATTAGATTCACCCAGCTCTAGCACCATTTGGCATGGGGCTTTCTGGCATAGCCAGACAAGGGGTCAGTTTGTCCTCGTAACCGATATCAAACAGCATGCCTTGCGATAGCTCACCTGCCATTTTCCGCTCTGGCAAATTCACAACAAACAGCGCTTGCCTACCTTCAATCTCCTTGGGATTCTCCCTCTCCTGCCTAATGCCGGCAAGAATAGATCTGACATGGTCACCAAAATCTACTGTCAACTTCATCAGTTTGTTAGATTTCTCTACCTCTGAAACCGCAGTGATTGTGCCCACTCGAATGTCTAGCTTCGCAAAATCTTCGAAAGCGACCAGCTCTTTGATTGGTGCTTGTTGCATATTGAATATTACTTTTTTGTTTTTAACGGAATATGCTGCAAAGAGACCGAAACACTCTGCCGCCGCGCAACATCATAGTGGTAAACTGCAACGAAAAATTGGCACTCAATCTGCTTTTTGCTACCAATACTCACACACATCTCCATTTAACTTGTGCGCTAGTATCGAGGGAAGCTCCCTCCAAGAGGGAATATAATCAATGCGATATGGCAAAGTGTCCGCCTCTTCGTTAGGCCCATCATATACATAAAAACCATCCAAAAATAATCCCTCTGGGGAATCTGAGCCAATTTCTGTACAGCTTGATATACGAATCGGTATGTAATGGATATAGGTTGCCAGAAGGCAGGCCGCTAACGATAACAATACAACACTAAACTTTACGGATTTACTCATACGCCTCAGAACCTCCGCCATCACCCTTTACAAAGAAGGTGAAATGCTTAGAAAAATTTATATTTTCTCTAACGCTACTCGGGACCACATTACATCTGATTTGTTTGGCAATTTGCTTACCTGATTCTCTATCTGCAAAACAACTTTGAAACCAAACTCTGTCGCATAATCCGCGAGCTCTACACACGATACCGGGAAGACATGTTTTCCAGCACCCGCTGGCCCATTCCTTAAAGATATAGCGCAGATGCCGCCTGGATTTATGACATGAGCAAAGCGCTGAATACATTCCCTTCTCTCTACCACGCAAAGGTGATGCCAGACACCAGCCAGCAAAATGAAGTCAAACTTTTTGTCCTCGGAACCAAGGGAATTTAGGCTTGGTAGACTGTCATTTATCCACTCAATGTTAAGATGCGAATAGTTAGCTCGAGCAATAACGAGAAACTCTTCAAGAGGCTCTACAGCAACAACAAAGTGTCCTAACTCACTCATGGCCGCAGAGTTTTGACCAACACCCGCTCCTGCATCCAAAACATTCGCCGGAGGCGCTGGCAAAAGATGCAAAAAATCACGATTTACATCTGCAAATTCCAGCGACGAACTCACCTGAGAAAACGCTTCAATAACTTTCTCGTACCCCTTTGTACCTGGAACTGCGCTCATTTTGAGAAGTGCTCCTCATCTTTTCTTTTGCCGCCTACTCGTCTACTCATTTGTTGAATGTTAACCGCGCTGCATTCAACGAGCATTCGCAGAGCGAGTTCTCGAGTAAAATGATGCGGCCTGTTAGGTAAGAATTATTCGCTTTACACACAGCGCTCACCTCAGCCCTACAACTGTTATTTGAGTTGCAGCAGCCTTGGCCACCAGTTCAGTGAGTTCGATGGATGCATGGTCACTTATCCCCGCTAGTTTTGGATGTTTTATCCCAGCTCAGAAGAGTTGCTAGAACAAAAACTATATCTATTGCGTGCCGCCCATCACAGGCAATTGATGACGCGAATTACGGATTTCAGATAGTCGGTAGAAAAGTTGTGCCACAAGGTATTGTTGGAAATTTGCGCGCCTAGGGCTTGCGCTCAAGAGGTGAGCTTTAAAAATTTACGTGTGGAACAACGGTGTTTGGTTCTGATTTTCAGGACTGGTTCTACGGGACATTCATAATTTGTAGCTGAGATCCGCAGCCCCCCTGAAGGACGCCAGCAAACAAGTTGTAGATTCGGAAAGATACTTATCGTTGAGTCAGATGGACTATAACTGCGGGACTGTTCAGTCATGCCCGCTATGGATCTGCGAAATTAAGGACGTGACCGCCTTTGCGCATCAATCAGGTACTTGCCCAACATTCATCTTTGCCGTTTGAACAAACCTCTTGGTCAGGAAGTTTTCCGCCATGGCGAATCGCCATCCACATAAACCGGCAAGGCGTACTCGGCTTCCTGCGCGCCACCATCGAGATATTGCTGTCTCACTTGGCCGAGCATTACCTTGGCGTCTGGTATGGGTGTGCCAACAAAGTACGGCTCTAAGGCGCTGGGCATCCAACTTGGCATTGCGCCAATGATCTTTAGGGTATTTTCGCCTTGAGCGGTAATGTCTGCTGCGAGTGCTTCAATCCAACCCGCGGGTTCGAGCTGCAGTTGATCTGCAATGACCACACTTAGTTCTGCGCCATTTTGCTGGTACAGGGAAACATAATAGGCATCTGCGCGGCTTGGTATCAGCGCTAGCCAAGTTGTTGGCTCGCCACTGTGGCTATAACCGGTCAAGGTTTTGTCTTCAATGGCGCTACGCACAAGTACTTCAGAGCCTTTCATGGCAACTACCTTGCTCTGGCTTGCCATAGCGATGCCTTGGGCTACAGAGGCTGCTATGCGCACACCAGTAAATGATCCGGGCCCTGCGCCAAAGCCAATGACCTGAATGTCTTGCTTGCTCAGACCCGCGCTTTCAAACAGCTCGCTGAGCATGGGTAATATGTGCTCATTGTGGCTGCGTTCCAGTTTGCGTTGCTGAGAAAAAATGTCCTCGCCTACGGCTAAGGCCAAGCTACAATGGGCGGTCGAAGTTTCTATACATAAGGTATTTGTCATTGTCACAGCATAGCCAACCCTTGGATTTGGAGGAAGCATTAGCTTCTTTGAAAGCGCAATTGTTACCGATAAGTGAGGTGGAGCACTGTGCTTTGCAACACAGTCGCGGTCGAGTGCTGGCGAAACCCGTGACCGCCCAACTCAGCTTGCCGCCCTTTCGCGCGTCGGCAATGGACGGTTACGCCATCCAAGCTGGGAAGCATGATCAAATACTAAATGTGATCGGCGAAAGCTTGGCTGGACACCCTTTCCAAGGCGATATTGGCCCTGGAGAATGTGTACGCATTTTTACTGGCGCATTGGTGCCAGCCAATGCTGACCAGATAATTTTGCAGGAGGAAGTGTCTGCACGTGAGGGCAGGCAAGTACGCTTTAACGTCCACAGCCCATCTGAATCGTACATCCGGCCTATCGGTAACGATCTAAAAGTGGGTAGCCAAATTGCCGCCCAAGGCGATGTTCTGAACCCTTTTTTAATGGGCAGCCTTGCGAGCGCTGGAGTCAGCGTTGTAGAAGTTTTTCGCAAGCCTGTAATCGGCGTCTTTTCTAGTGGTGACGAACTCAGAGACCCCGGTGTGGCGGTTGAAGACCTTTTGGCTGGGCAAATCTACGATTCAAACAGGCTCACGGTTATGCAGCTATTAGCAACTCTGCCGGTAGAAGTGCGCGATTTAGGCAGATTGGCCGATGACGCTGGTGCGGTGAGCGAAGCGCTGGCAAATGGTGCCCTAGACTGCGATGCCATGATCACCAGCGGCGGCGTCTCTGTAGGCGATGCAGATTACATCAGCGAGACCATTGAAAAATTGGGTACGTTGGCTTTTTGGCGCCTGAATCTTAAGCCCGGCAAGCCTATGGCTTTTGGCAAGATTGGAAACTGTTGGATTTTCGGCCTTCCGGGCAATCCCGTCTCAACAATTGTCACCGCCCTATTATTGGTGCGCCCAGCACTGGCGACTCTTGCTGGCACAGTTGCCGATGCGCCGTTGCGGATTAAGGCTAAGTTAACCACGCCACTGCAACATCAACCTGGGCGTAGAGAATATCAGCGGGGTACATTTACTCAGCATGCTGGCGAATTTGCGGTATCTCATACCGGAGACCAAGGGTCGAATAGATTGAGCACCTTTCACGCTGCAAATTGCTTAATAGAAGTTGATAAAGAGACGGGAGATCTTAACTCAGGGCATTGGGTGAATATATTGCCCCTGACTTATTTGATAAATTGACTGATCTGCTGATCAATCTGCTGAACCCAGCGCTCAGCAGCGTTTTATTTAGGCTAACAGGAGCTATTTAATCGAAGAAAGACCTTCAGATATAGAACTCTGGATCGCCGCAACATCGCCTTGCCCATTGACCTCAATGTAGGCAATTGAAGGTTGACCTTTATAGTGGGCTATCAATGGTTGTGTTTGCTCGTAGTAAACAGCTAAACGGTCACGCACAGTTTCTTCCGTGTCGTCCTCTCGTTGCACTAATGCATCGCCAGATTCGTCATCCACATCGGCCACCTTCGGTGGGTTATAGATAACATGATAAACCCGCCCAGAACCGGGATGCACTCGGCGACCGGTAATGCGCTTAATCAGCTCGCCATCTTCTACCTGAATCTCCACAACCGCGTCGATAGGCACGCCTGCAGCTTCCATAGCGGCAGCTTGAGGAATGGTTCGAGGGAATCCATCAAAGAGAAAGCCATCGGCGCAATCAGCCTCC
>CAJJAQ010000045.1 GCA_905182095.1 uncultured Pseudomonadales bacterium
CTTAGAGCGATAGCTATACCTTGAGATGCGCGCGAATCCCGGATCAATTACAAATCCAATATTTGGCACAGTTAACGAAGTTTCAGCAACATTGGTGGCCAAAATTACGCGGCGCTTGCCACCTGAAGAGGGGTTAAAAACGCGACGCTGATCGGAAACAGAAAGTCGCGCATAAAGGGGTAGAATTTCGAAGCGCTCTTGAAAAGCCATTCGCAGGCGACGTGCTGCTTCAAAAATTTCCCGTTCGCCGGAAAAAAAGATCAACACGTCACGGGCCGAAGTCATAGGTTTGCGATCGATCTCACGCAGAACATCCAACATAGGACCAAGCTCAGCATCATCGCCGCCTCGATATTGGACATCTACCGGGTACGTTCGCCCGCCTACTTTGACCACTGGCGCACCATCAAAAAATTCCGAAAACCGGTCCACATCAATAGTGGCGCTAGTAACGATTATTTTTAAATCTTTGCGCTTTACTGTTAAGCGCTTTAGGTAACCTAGCAGGAAGTCAATATTCAGACTGCGTTCATGGGCCTCGTCGACAATAATTGCATCGTACTTATCGAGAAAGCGGTCGTGCCTAATTTCTGTGAGTAACAAGCCATCGGTCATCACCTTAACTAATGTATTGTCATTGGTTTGATCAGAAAAGCGCACCGCATAGCCTACATCTTGGCCCAGTTCCGCACCCATTTCCTGGGCAATGCGTTGAGCGACTGTGCGTGCGGCGATACGTCTGGGCTGAGTGTGGCCTATAATTCCAGTTTGCCCTAAACCGATTTTCAAACAGAGTTTAGGTAGCTGAGTGGTTTTACCAGAGCCTGTTTCTCCAGCGATAACGACAACTTGATTTTCTTCAAGTAACTTACAAATTTCGTCAGCAGCTTCACTGACTGGCAGGCCTGCCATTGGTGTGAGGTTGAGTTTGGCGAGATTGCTTCGACGCTGCGCTAACAATGCGTGAGAAGTATCTTCAAGAGATTGGTGGGCTGGACCTTTAATGCGGCGAAGCTTAAAGGCATCTTTGCGCATAACATCGGGTTTATTTTGACTGTTCATTCTGACCCTTCGATCCCAGTCACATGCCCTAACGGCTTTGTTTAAGTCGGCTAAAAGTTGTTTTAGCCCATTATCCGCACATTGATGACTAAAAAATTAGTCTAAAACGCGTCTTACCGGTTGCTAAAGGCTCGGCGCATACCGAGCCCAATATCTAAGCTAACCAGATATTTATTTGGAAAGATTACCCATACCTTCTTCAAGGCCTTTAATGGTTAGGGGGAACATATTTCCGCCAACCAATTCTTGCGTCATCATCACCGAAGACGAATATTCCCAAGTTTCCTGAGGGGTAGGATTGAGCCAAATAACTTTGTCATAAATGGTGGAAAATTTCTCCATCCATGCAGCACCTGGCTCTTCATTCCAATGCTCAACACTGCCGCCGGCATGAGTAATCTCATAGGGGGCCATAGTTGCATCGCCCACGAATACTACTTTGTAGTCTTGAGAGAACTTATTCAAAACCTCTGCGGTAGGCATTCTTTCAGCCATACGGCGCCTGTTGTCTTTCCATACAGATTCATAAATGAAGTTATGAAAGTAGAAACTTTCAATATGCTTAAACTCGGTTCTTGACGCCGAGAACAACTCCTCGCAAATCTTTACGTGGGCATCCATAGAGCCGCCAATATCGAGAAACAACAACACCTTTACAGTGTTACGTCGTTCTGGCCGCATCTTAATATCTAACATGCCACCATTATGGGCCGTCGATTTAATGGTGCCAGATATGTCTAACTCATCTTCCGCACCAGTTCTGGCAAATTTACGTAATCGACGTAACGCCATCTTGATGTTGCGGGTACCAAGTTCTACTGAGTCGTCAAGGTTTTTATACTGGCGCTCATCCCATACTTTTTTGGCTTTTTTCTTTTTGCCTTTGCCTAGACCGCCGGGGCCACTTTGACCTTGTCGGTCTGCGTTGCCCTCATCGCCATCTTTGCCTTCTTCGCCAGCTTTTGCTTCGGCTTCTTCCTTGGCTTTTTTGAACGCTTCGATAAGCTTTTCAAGACCACCTAACGACTCAATTTCCTTGAGTTGTTCTGGTGACAGAGATTTCTCAAATTCGTGTCTGAGCCACTCGTCGGGAATCAAACTTTCAAGCAAACCATGTAAATCTTCTAAGCCTTTAAAATAGGCACTAAAAGCTCTATCAAATTTGTCGTAATTCTTTTCATCTTTTACCAAAGCGGTTCGGCTCAAGAGATAGAAATCATCCAAATTTGCGTAAACCAGCTGATGCTGTAACCCACTAATTAGATCCATAAGCTCCCGGATAGTCACCGGCAACTTATACTTTCTAAGGGTTAGAAAAAAATTAATGAGCACAGTCTAGCCCCTACTATCTCGACGATTCATAAACGCTAAGCGTTCGAGTAAATGCACGTCTTGTTCATTCTTAACAAGGGCACCATACAAAGGAGGAATAGCCTTACTGGCATCTCTGTTGGTCAAAATTTCGTCAGGAATATCGTCAGCCATGAGTAGCTTCAACCAATCAATCAGCTCAGAAGTCGACGGCTTCTTCTTCAGGCCGGGAACTTTGCGCACGTCGAAGAAGATTTCCATCGCTTCCTTAACCATATCCTGCTTCACGCCAGGGAAATGCACGTCAACGATTTGCTGCATGGTTTCGCGATCTGGGAAGTTAATGAAGTGGAAGAAACAACGACGCAAGAACGCATCTGGTAATTCTTTTTCATTGTTTGAAGTAATAATAACGATAGGGCGATTTTTGGCTTTAATGGTTTTGCCTAGCTCGTAGACATAAAATTCCATGCGATCAATTTCTTGCAACAAGTCATTGGGGAACTCAATGTCAGCTTTGTCGATTTCATCGATCAATAAAACCACACGCTCTTCTGCGTCGAAGGCCTCCCAAAGCTTACCTTTCTTAATATAGTTGCTGATGTCGTTAACGCGCTCATCACCTAGCTGAGAATCACGTAAACGTGAAACCGCATCGTACTCATAAAGGCCATTAACTGCCTTTGTCGTGGACTTAATGTGCCATTCTAAAAGTGGCAT
>CAJJAQ010000046.1 GCA_905182095.1 uncultured Pseudomonadales bacterium
GAGGCGCTACTAATCTCGCTTATGACAAAACAAAGCTCGATAATGTTGCTTCTGTATTAGTCACTGCGACTTTACCTCCCTTCGCGAAACCAGGCCAAACTATTGACATTAGTGTGGCAACAATTGGTTTGGCCTCCAGTCTCCGCGGTGGCAACCTGATTATGACGGAGCTACGCGGTGCAGACGGCCAGATCTATGCGTTAGCTCAAGGTTCTCTCACCACCACTGGCGTCGAAGTGAACGCTGCAGGCTCCGAAGTGAGCATTGGTGTACCGACTACCGGTCGTGTACCCAACGGTGCGTTGGTTGAAAAATCTGTTAATACGCCTTTTGGCACTTCCGAACATATTGTACTTAATGCGCATCAGGGTGATTTCACAACCATCACGGCGATTTCCGAAGCCATCAATGAGAACTTTGGTGCGGGCACTGCCAGCGCTATCGACGCGCGTTCTGTTGCGGTTCGAGCGCCGCAAAATATGGCTGCCCGAGTAAGTTTTGTGAGCATGATAGAAAACCTCGATGTAGTGCCTGGAGAGCCCAAAGCTCGAGTAGTAGTGAACTCTCGTACCGGGACTGTGGTGATTAGTCGTACTGTTAAAGTCACGGCGGCGGCAGTTACTCAAGGTTCTTTATCGGTGACTATTTCCGCTACTAACGAAGTCAGCCAGCCAAATGCCGCCGGTTTTGGTGACGCCGCTGGGGAAGCAGTCGTTGTGGAAAATGCTGAGATCGCCGTCGAAGAAGAAATTAACCCGATGTTCCTTTTCCAACCTGGGGTTGATTTACGCGAAATTGTTGAGGCAGTTAACCAAGTTGGTGCTAGCCCTTCTTCTCTTATCGCCATACTCGAAGCGCTTAAAAGCTCTGGCAGCTTGCGTGCCGAGCTATTGGTAATTTAGGTAGTAACAATGTCTGATTCAAATTTCACAACCAGTGCTTTAGATTTTGGACACATGGCGCAAATGCGCGCTGATTCCAAGGTTGGCGATGAGTCGGTTACCAAAGAAGCAGCTCAGCAGTTTGAATCGATCTTTATCAATATGATGTTGAAGTCTATGCGCCAAGCCACTGAGCGTTCAGGACTGTTAGATTCTCAAGCATCAAAAACTTATGAATCAATGTTTGATCAGCAAATCGCCGTAGAGCTTTCTAAAGGTGGCATGTTTGGTGTGGCAGATGTTCTGAATACGCAAATGCAAGCCCAAAAGATGGGTCAGCCAGAGCGTCCAGAAGTGAAGCCGCTGAATCAGCAGAATGCACCTTTTACTATTAATACAGACAAGCCCAGTTACGAAATTCAACGTCCAAAAGGTAATGTCGGTATGGCCTTACCTGGCAATAGGGGCAAGCTATGACAGATCTTATTGCAGTAGGCGGTTCAGCCATTCGCAATAGCCAGTTGGCGCTGTCTGTGGTGAGTAACAATATTGCTAACGCCAATACTGAAGGCTATGTTCGTCAAGATCTAAATGTTGCAGAAAATACGCCTACTAAAAATGGCCTCTTCTATTTGGGCAGCGGTGCGTTAGCTGAAGGCGTGCGCCGGTCCTATGATGGCCAAGTAGAAGCTTCATTACGTGCCAGTAGCAGCGATCTCAGTGCACAAACGCCGTTGATTGATCACACTGAAAGAATGATTAATGTATTGGGTAACGAAAGCGCTTCGCTAACGCCTGCCCTTGGGTCATTCTTTGATAGTTTAAAGACCCTCAGTGTTGATGCTTCCTCCGAGCAACTGCGCACACAGGTACTGACTGAATCAGAAATCCTAGCTTCGCGTTTTAATGCCTTAGCAACACAGCTTGAAAGCTTAGACACAGAGACTCAACAGTTGGCCACGGATGCGGCCAATGAGTTTAATGTTTTAGCCGAACAATTAGCCCAGGTGAATGTTGGCCTGCAAAAAACCAATGATATTCAAAAGCAGCCTGCCGCCCTTCTCGACAGCCGAGACAAATTGCTCCGGGAAATGTCCGCCATTGCCAAAGTGTCAGTTCGCGAGGCAGCTAGCGGTACCGTTGCAGTAACGATCGGCGACGGCTCATCGAAAACTTCAGTAGTTGACGGTGCAAAGTCTACGCCTATCCAAGTACGCTTTTTAGCCACAGATAATGGCCGCGCTGAAGTACTCCTAGACCCCTATGGTGAGCCGGTGAATTTGTCTGGCATTTTGGGCGGCGAGCTTGGCGGCCTGATCAATTTTAGAGATCAAATGTTAGCGCCAGCCATTGCTAATTTAGACAACATCGCCAAAGTACTAATTCAAGAAGTTAACGCAACTCATGCCCGCGGTATGGACCTTAACGAAAAGCCCGGCAAAGACATGTTTGTTAGTCCGCCTGACTTTACTCTGGACTATTCAAATGCCAGAGGCAGCGCCTCGGCTACCATCAGTGTGGCTACAGAATCTGCAGCCAATCTCAACTCTATGCACTTGCAATACGACAAGGCGGGTTCGCGCTGGATTGCTACCGACATTAATAGTGGCACCAAATATGCTTCAACGGGTAATCCCCCTCGCTTCGGTGTTAACGGCTTAGCCATCACCATTAATGGTGCGGCTCAAGACGGCGACACCATTGCCTTTAGTGGTAAGCAAAGCTGGGCTAAGACAATGTCCTTGGCCGTTACAAACACCAGGGATCTTGCCGCTGGCGACCTATTTCGAGTTGCCAAAGATGTCGCCAATTTAGGCGATGTTAATGCAACTATTGGTATTGTCACTCCGGCTGCTAATTCCAGTAGCGTTGCTGAACTCAGCACAATATTAGTAAATAACACAAATAGCGCCGCCGCCATTACAGTGGACGCCAGCTACTCGTTGGCAAAAAGTTTTATTGCCGCGGGGACTAAAGACATAGATCTGACGTTTTCCAAAACAGCATCAAGCACCGCAGAACTACAGGTATTTACCAGAGACGGCCGCCATTTGTTTGGTAGTGGGCTCACTGCTGCGCAGCAGTCAGTGATGTTAAACGCGCAAAATGGCTTCATAACAGACAGCACATATTCTGCAACCTACCTAAATGGCAATACCAGCTACATGGGTCAAAGCTGGAGTATTGGTGCCACGGGTCAATCAGTAGCTGAAACTCAAGATGACGGCTCTAAACTGATCACCGGCGAAGCTTTGGTGCGCAGTAGCACCGTCGGCGCCTATACCAATAGCTCGGCGGCAAGCGTGGATGTTATTGCCAGTGGTGCATTGAAGTTAAATGGACAAGCTCTGGGCGCACTGAGTGTTGCGCCGGGTCAAAGTTTGACCGCAACTGGTGTGAAGAATTGGTTGGACGCGGAAATCACAGCGAATAGCTTGGCCGTGTCCGTCAGCATAGAGAATATTATTCGCGTACCAGCAAATGAGCTCTCCGCCACTACGGGGCTGTTGACGATCAACGATGTGTCAATCAATGGCGCTATGCCGTTTACCACCTCCGCTGAACTAGTTAACGCGATTAATGCAAAAACCCAAGCTTCCGCAAACTATCAACCTGCGTCCGGTAATTACGCGCCAGGCCCACCCGTTGTGGGCACCGCCCAAGTGGGCACAGCGGCCACTAATGTAGAGGCAAGTTTAGATTTCGATGGTGCTCTGATCCTAAAGCACCTGAACGGCGGTACCATTAGCTTTGGCAACAATGCCGGCGTTTTAACCAAATTGACTGGCGATGTAGCGGCAGGCTTTGTCATCCAAGCGACCCGTGGCGCTGGCGATACTTCGGAGAAATCCGTTGCTTTAACACTGAGTGCTACCGGTAGCGCAACGGACCTGGCAAATTTGGGCTTGGCCACCACGGTCAATATGGCTGGCCAGCTGCAAGAAGATCTGATCATTTTTAGTACCGGTACCACAAGCGATTCTGGCAAGTTGGCGGCTGGATATAGCCAAGGCGTAACGGATTCGCTACAACTACGCAGTAATACGCTCAGTATCGAATTCGTTTCTGATAGCGAATACAAAATTACTGATAAGGCCACCGACACAATCGTTGCGCAGCGCAGCTATACCGCTGGCCAAGTTATTCAGTACCAAAATTTGCAAGTAACACTTGATGGCACGCCTAAATCTGGCAACAAGTTTCAAATCGACAACAACCAGAAAGGCTTCGGTAGTAACGAAAATATTGTTCGTCTGTCGAATCTTGAGTCGGCTAAGTTGTTAGGTAACGACGAAACTTTTCACCAGTCCTATCTGAATTTGATCAATCTAGCAGGTAGTACGGCTAGACAAGCCACCGTAACTCAAGAAGCACTACAAGTAGTTTATGATCAGGCGTTTGAGTCCCGTGACCAAATTGCCGGCGTCAACTTAGATGAAGAAGCTGCAAACTTGATCCGCTTTCAACAAGCATATCAAGCATCTGCAAGGCTTGTTCAAACAGCCAATGAACTATTCGACACAATTGTTCGTCTATAGTGAGCAGCATTAAAAAATGAAAATCTCAACTTCCCTAAACTATCAGCGCGCTTTGGCAAATATCCAAAATACCCAAGCCGAAGTCTCGAAAACGCGAGAGCAAGTGGCCACTGGCAAGGTTATGGTCCGTCCGAGTGACGACCCTACTAAAGTAGCGACCATTGAAAATTTAGATCGTGCTATTGCAAAGACAGATACGTATAGCGGCTTAATCGGTGACTTGAAGCAGCGTTACGAGCTAGAAGAAACAGTGCTTTTATCAGGGTCCGATATTCTTGTCAGACTCAAAGAATTAGCGATCCAAGCCTCTAACGATACACTATCGTCTGAAGACCGTGGCATCGTTGCCCTGGAAGTCGCAGGGCTGAAAAAGGAATTGCTTAATATTGCCAATACCCAAGATATTTCAGGTAGTACAATTTTTGCCGGCGGCAACACCGGGTTGCAGCCGTTTGCTACTTTGAACGACGGCAGCGTTACCTACCAAGGTGACGCGCGACAAATTCAAGTCAGCGTCAGCGACACACGAGACCTAACTAAAAATCGTAATGGGTTAGATGTTTTTGCGCCGGCGGAACGAGAGTTGGTCGCGGCAGTGGCGGCGCAATATACCCAAGCGCCTGGCACTATCGCCAACTATAATGGTGTAACCACTATTACAGATGGTTTGAATACTTTAACTTTCGACTACACCGGTGGAGCACCAGTGAGTACAGCGCTATTAATCAATGATTTAACGTCAGGGGCTAATGAGGCGGCGTATGCTGATTTCAAATACACCATCACTGATAACCCGAATAATCCGGGTGAGTTGCTGTTTACCGCAAAGACCAAAGAATCTGTGGCAGCGGTTAATGTGCCGTTACTTGTAGCAGCGGGTGCCACTGATGAGCCGGCAACCGCTACCGAGGCAGTAGTCGGACTTGATCGCACTACACAGGGCATTGCCTTCTTTACTGCGCTAGAGGATTTCGTTACCGCTTTGAACAGTAACGATACTGTGAATATACGCCGAGCTATTGGCGAGGTAGGCGGATTGCATGAGGGCTTAGTTAAAGCCATTGGGCGTGTGGGTAGTGAAATCCAGAGTGCCGAAACGCAGTTGGAAATGAATGCAGACAGTAAAATACGTTTGCAAACGTTATTGTCTGGAGAAGAAGACCTAGATTATTCTGAGGCGTTAACGCGTTTTAATGAAGAGATGACACGGTTGGAAGCAACCCAAGCAACTTTTGCTAAAGTGGCGCGCTTATCATTATTTGAATATCTATAAAGAAAACACCACTGCATTTATGATCACTCCTGCCGTTAGGCAATACTCAGCATATGTCTTTGACTTTCTTCATTCGGCACCGTAGTCGAAGGCATAAGTAAGGTCTCCCAACCTTTTTGCAATTCCATGATCAGCTCGCGAATTTCTTCAAGATCTTCGACGAGGGGCATTTGAATGCTCTGGTCAATGGCTCTATCCAACATGGCAAAAAAATCATCCAGATGGGTAACCAATTGCTTATCGGGAAGATCTGCAAAACAGCGATTAAGAAAACTCAATAAGTTCTTGGCATGCCTTAAGGAACTGGCAGCGGAAGAACTACGCTGAACATCAGCGTTGCGCTCTGCAATCGCCAAGCTATTGTTTAAGGCATCGAACAACCAGCGTATTTCTTGCTGTCGTTCTTCGCCGAAGACTACCAACGATTTTACGTAATGTGTGAAATTGGACACCTAGCACCCTGTAAACTATTACTTACCCCTCTTTAGTCGGAGAGTTCTTGAATTCCTTTAGTAATTTTCTTGTTCTTTTTTGTTGTGGGGGCAAATTTGCCCGCCATGCGGTCTATTTAGGGCAGCGTTGGTAGTTACTTTCTATACAGGTGTTGGCCAATTCTAAGGCCTTGGCTTGCACTGAGTCGGTAATTTGCATGCGGCTAAAGCTTAAAATCGATTCAGCATCCGCGTAGCCGTTGCTCTGTGCCACTGTGGCCCAAACAAAGGCCTTCACCGGCTCAGATTTATCTTCTGGGTGCCCTTCTCCGGCCTGTAGCATAAAGGCCAGCATAAACTGACCGTTGACGCCGTTATGCGTAGCAGCTTCTAAGAAAAAACCTTTCGCACGCCTAGGGCTCTTTTTCACCCCGTGACCCTGATAGTAGATGAGCCCGAGCATGTATTCGGATTCGTGCTGATCTAACTCCGCCGCGTCCGTGAAGTGGCGTTTCGCAGCCAAATAGTCCTGACGCATACCGTAGCCCTGAAAAGCCAGCATACCGAGGTTGTGGTGGGCTTCTGCAAGGTTTTGCTTGGCCGCTTTGTTGTACCACTCAATGGCGCGGGCGTAGCTTTGTTTCACTCCACGACCTTGCTCATACAGGTAGCCGATATTATTTTGTGCTTCAGCGGCACCGTCATCTGCAAGCTGCTTCCAAGCCCTGTAGGCTGTTGCGTAGTGCTCCCTATCCATAGCCTTGAGCCCAGCCTCAAAGGGCGCTGCAACACTTAGCTGCGCTGCCAATGTAAGGCTTAGCGCCAAGCACGATTGGAGGAATAATTTCATTATTTGTACCTATTTTAAAACTACTACGTGAGCGCGGCGAGTAAGCGCAATCAGTTATTGCTTACGTAACGCATCTTGAACGGTAAGAACCTTGTTGAATAGGTCGCCCTCGGTGAGGGCCGCAACCAAGCGGCCTTCCTGAAGTACCGGAATACTTTCTCCGACAAAGTCCCGGGTTTTTTCCATAGCGTGGGTCAGCGAGTCTTCTCCTTGAAAAGACACTGGCTCGGTGTCCATAACTTCTTGTAGCGCCACCACACCATGTAAGTCTAATACGTTGACCTTACCAAGGAGCATGTCTTGGTCGTCACAGACATAGGCCTCAGTGGTCTGGGCAAACTTAAGTTTGTCGAGGGTTGCCTCCACGCTCGCATCAAGGCTTACCTTAACGTAGTCGCTGCTGGGTATTTCGCCAATTAAGCTTTGGTTCAGCGCAATATGCTCGCGGCCAAGTTTTAGGTCTATGCCTCGGTCTAATAATTGACGGTCGAAGTACGATAGGCCAAAGGTTCTAAATGTGATGAATGAGCAAACAATGACGCAAAGCATTGACGCCAAGCCGTAGCTGTACGACCCGGTCAGTTCAATGACAATCATAATAACCGTCAACGGCGCACCGATTACCGCCGCAGAAACTGCTGCCATTGATGCAACGCCAATGGCCGTTGTCATTTCCGGGCTTAATCCAAAAAGGCTTGCGCTGTACGCAACGATGCCACCAATGGCTGCGCCGACAAACAAAGCAGGGCCAAATACGCCGCCAAAAAACCCGGCGTTTACGCACAATGCGGTAATGACTATTTTGGCGATTAACAAAGCCACTAAATAGCCTGGGGTAAATTCGTTATTGATCATTTGATTGATTTGCAAACTGCCTAAACCCAGAACATCTGGGAATATCATGCCGATGCAGCCAGCAACAATGACGCACATGGCGGACAACTGAGCAAAGCTCCAGCCGCTGGCCACGGCCATTTTTTTGCCTTTGCGCAATGCCGACATATAGGCGATGGCGGCCAACGAGCATAGTGGCGCGGCAATCAGCAAAAAAGGAATCAGCGGTCCCAAAGGAATGGGCATGTCGGGTACAACGAATGCCAATTCAATGGTGAATAAATATTGGTTAGCGGCATAGGCAACAATAGAAGAGATGGCGATGGGTGCGATAGCACCAACAGAAAACCTTCTTAAAAGGGCCTCGTGGGCGAATAACACCCCAGCGATGGGGGCATTGAAGCCGGCGGAAATAGCAGCGGCAACGCCACAGGCGAGAAACACGTTTTTGTCGATATTGAGCTTGGTCAGCTTAAGCAAGATTTGCGAAATGGTCGCGCCAAAATGCACCAAAGGACCGTACTGGCCAACCGAGGCACCACCGCTAGCACTGATAAAGGCAGCGATAGTGGAGCCAACACCGACGCGAATATCTAAGGGCTCTTTGCTTTGCTGCACTGCGTAAATACTTTCCGCCGGCCCCGACCAGACGGTAATGCCGAGTACTTTCCGTACTAGGATAATCAGTATCGCCGCACAACCCATGGTGACAAAAATTTTAAACGACACCTGCATGCCGGCAATAGTTGTTGAGAACATGCCATCTGCGGCTTGATAACCCTCGAACCACCGAGCACCTTCGACAAAAGCGTTAGCTACTATTGAAGCAATTAGGCCCAGGATAATGGCGAGGAAAAATTGCAGGGCGACGTCTTTTAGCGCGGGTGTAGCGTGTTGATCTTTAGATTCCATTTAGCTTGCTCCCCTAGGTGGGTATTAGATGCTGTTTATTATTTTTGCTTGAAAGGCTAAACAATCGCGTCCATCTGCATTCCTTACTTCAATACAAGGAAGGTTGCTGCTTTTAAAGTTTAAGGCGGCACATCGATAGCGGAAATTTTTGTCCCAGCTGGTGTTGAAGTGGCGGCAGTTCCAGCAGTTGACGCTATTATTGTTGTTGTTTTTATTCATTTTCAGAGATGGAAATTATTCTTTATCTTTAGCTGACTGATCATCGACGATATTGCTTCTATTTTCGACCAACATTTTCGAGGTTCGTTGCACCAGTTGATCAACCACCTCGTCACTTAAACCTAATTCGGTACCGATATTGATAATACCTTTGGCCTCGTCTTTGGTGAGAACGCCATCTTCAAAGGCTTGATCAATATGGTTTTGCAAAGACTCGCGCTGATATCTTAAGTGCTCAGAAAAACTTGCGGCCAAAATCCCGGAGGGTAGCGCCACCATGCCAATGCCCAGGATGGTCACGATAGACCCTAAAATTTTGCCTACTGCAGTCATGGGAATGGCATCCCCGTAGCCCACGGTGGTTAGCGCAGCCATGGCCCACCACATAGCTTGAGGAATGGAGCCGAAT
>CAJJAQ010000047.1 GCA_905182095.1 uncultured Pseudomonadales bacterium
GTAGGCCTTTCGTATAATGAGACCAAACATAGGCACGGATAAATTAGCTCCCGTGTTAAACATGCGTGCGCAATGTCGCACCAGGGCCGTTTTTTCGACTTCCGGACCAACCATAACCCCAGGACAATCCATGATTGAGACTATAGGTAGATCAAAAGCGTCACACAATTGTAAGAAACGGGCGCCCTTATCTGCGCCGTCTGAATCAATCGCGCCGCCAATGTGAAGTGGATTGTTTGCAATCAATCCCATGGGCTTACCTTCTACTCTAATCAGAGAAGTGATAATTCCAATGCCGAAGTTTTTACGAATCTCTAAGATTGAATCTTTGTCTGCTAACGTTTCGATGACATCGCGAACGTTATAGATTTCTTTTCTATTCTCAGGAACAATTTTGCGCATTTTTCGTTGATCTGGCGCCTCCCAAATGTCTATTGCGCCTTGAAAATAAGAAATATATTGTTTGGCCACCTTGGTGGCTTCGACTTCGTCCTCAACTAAAACATCAATTACACCGTTTGTTACTTGAGAATCTGTGGGTGCTACTTCGTCCGGCGCGAAGATGCCCAGACCTCCTGCTTCTATCATCGCCGGGCCGCCCATGCCTATGATGGAATTTTTAGTCGCAATGATGACGTCGCAACAAGCTAGTAGGGCCGTATTACCAGCAAAACAATAGCGTGAATTGATGCCTACTAAGGGCACTAAACCTGAAAGTCTAGACCACTGAGTAAAGGTTTCTGTCTCCATGCCCAAACCACCTGCGCCATCGGTATCTCCAGGTCTGCCGCCTCCGCCTTCTGAATAAAGAATTACCGGTAGTTGAAATCTTTCGGCTAGCTGAAATATACGATCTTGTTTATTGTGGTTCCATAAGCCTTGAGTACCAGCGAGCACGGTATAGTCGTAGTGGACTACAGCGCAACGCGATTCTGTTTTTCGAAAAAGGGCGCCATTAACATGCCCTACACCCATTATTAGACCATCTGCTGGCGTATTCTCTCTCAGCCATTTAACGGTTCTTCTTGTGCGCTGAGCTGCTAGAACCATTGATCCGTACTCGATAAATGTGTCGGCATCACACAAGTCAGCAATATTTTCTCTAGCTGTGCGCTGATTATGCTGTCGTCGACGTTCTACAGCCTTTGGGCGATTTTCGTCGTATAAATGAGCGTGACGATCGAAATTTTCCTGCAGATCTGGGCGAATTTCATCGAGATCAATTTGATCATGGGCTTCATAGTTTAAGTCGCCGACATCTCCTTCTTCGATAAATACTAGTGGATGTCCTTCGATTATGATTTCACCCTCTGAGACGGAGAGTGAATGAATAATTCCATTTCGATCGGCCCTGATTTGGTGTTCCATTTTCATGGCCTCCATTACAATCAGCGGCATTCCGGTAGCTACTTTGTCTCCTGGTTTAATCTGAATTGCCAAGATAGTGCCTTGGATAGGTGCAGGGACTCCAATAGATCCGTTAGGGCCTGACAAATCGAAGTTTTGTTTGACCTTTTTTTTACTCTTACGGTCAGAGCCTTTATCGTAGGCAAACACTGCTAGTGGGTCAGAGCTATCGACTTGAGCGCCGGCTAAGCCTGAGGCTAATTGTTTTTTATATTCGCTGGCGATATGCCGCACATCAAACTCGCTCTTCTCTATTAAAGAGATCGCATGGTCATCTATCCAACGCGTAGTAACGGCGCTGTTTAAAAAATCCTGATTTTTCAAAACTGAACGTAAAAATGGAATATTAGTATCTAGTCCTTCGATCCGAAATTCGGAAAGAGCGCGTGCGCATTTTTTTGCTGCCTCTTCTAAACTGGATTTGGGTGAGTGCACAATGACTTTTGCCAACAGGGAATCGTAGTTCGTACTTGGAAAAAAACCTGTGTATCCAAAACCATCAACCCTTACGCCCGGGCCGCTGGGTGGGTCATAGGCTGTAATTTCTCCCGTCGTGGGTTTGACCGAACCGTCCCCCTGTAGGCTTTCCATATTTACTCGGGCTTGAATTGCAACGCCTCTAGATTCTGGTGTTTCGCTAAGGTTTAAGTCTTGCAGTGTTTTACCATTCGCAATTTCAATTTGTGATTGCACAAGATCTACGCCTGTTACCTGTTCGGTTACTGTATGTTCTACCTGTAATCGCGCGTTAGCCTCAATAAATGCGAATTTTTCTTGATTCTTGCTTTTTGTATCAACTAAGAACTCGAAGGTCCCTAGGCTGAAATATCCTACATCCTTGGCCAGTGTTTTAGCGGCTGCCGTAATTGCCTGACGAGTTCTCTCAGGAAGATTGCTAGAGGGCGCAATTTCAATTATTTTTTGATGTCTTCTTTGTACGCTGCATTCTCTGTCGCCGATTGCAACGATATTTCCTTTTGTGTCTCCCAAGATTTGAACTTCGATGTGCCTCGCGGCCTGAATGAGTTCCTCTATATATAGCTCAGCATTCCCAAACGCATTTTTAGCTTCAGACTGGCAACGCGAGTATGCGTCTTTCAAGTCTTTAAGATCGGTAACAACACGAGTACCTCTGCCCCCACCTCCGGCGAGCGCCTTAATCATTACTGCGGCGTTGTTTCCCAATGATTTAAAAAAATCTTCACATTCTTTTAGCGTACTAGACTTGTTTGTGCCGAGTACTACGGGCACCCCAGCTTTGGTAGCAGCTTGTCTTGCTTTCGCCTTGTCTCCAAATAATTCGAGTAAATTTTCATTTGGGCCAATAAATGTAATGTTGTGGCTTAAACACTCCGACGCGAGCCTACTGTTTTCCGCAAGAAAACCATATCCAGGGTGGAGCGCGTCGCAATTAGTATCTTTTGCAATAGATATAATATTCTCTATATCCAAATAAGCCGTTGTCCCCATCGCATCTAAGCAAACTGATTCGTCAGCAATTTTTATATGTAAACTTTCGTCATCATCTTCTGAGTAGATAGCGACGGACTGAATATTTAGTTCCGCTGCAGCTCTGGCAATGCGAATAGCTATTTCTCCCCGATTGGCTACGAGGATTTTTTTAATAGCAATGGTCTTTACTCCCTTTCTAATAATTCATGGAGATTGATTTAAACGCGAGTTTCTTTCCGCCAGTTGAGCTCTGATCTGCGAATGTTTTCGTTCGTCTAGTTTATAGCCTGCATAAATAGCCGCGGCAATAAGTCCCCAAACCATTGCAAAAGGGCCATCAAGTAGCCCCAAAGCATATATTTTTTCCGGGTCTATCTCACCGGCCTCCTTGCCTCTAGGAAATTCGATAAAATCTAAAGCAATCCCAGCAATAACAAGGCCAATGCTATTTGTTAGCTTGGCAAAAAAAGTGCGCGCTGAATAAAAAACACCCTCTTGTCGACGGCCAGTATTAAGTTCGTGTTCGTCAACAATATCCGCTAAGGCAGACATAACGCTGATATTCAAGATAGCTCCAAAGGTTGACGAAATAGTGCCGAAAAAAACCACGAAAACTAGTAATGCCCAAGTGGTATTCTCTGGCGCAAGGTCAAATAACCGCAGGGTAACGGCGGCAGACCATGCGATACTTAGGCCGACGGCAGACCAAACAATAGCAAGACGCTTACCGATTGTTTGATGAACTTTCGCAACTGCCAAGAATCCAAACCCATAGCCCAACGCTGTGCCGAGAATCCGCCAACCAATTTGCTCGTCCGTAAATTCCCAGTAAAACGTATCCATGTAGAGACTGAGGGTTTCGTGAGTGCCAATAGTCATCGACAAAGAAAATAGGCCGAACAATAAATAGCGATAATTTTTATTACCGAGGGATTCATATATATCTGAGAACAGCTGTTTTAAACTAAACTCCGCTAAATCGTCTGGGACTTTAGCCATTTTTGGGATTTGGTCCTGGGTCCCGCGCGCCGATAAAAGCATACAGATGACAATTAGTGAGGCGCAAAAATAGACCACAGGATTATAAGCTTCTTGCATCATCCTGCCGTTGTCATAGGACGGAAAAACGACGAACCAAACCACAGCGTGCATAATCACAACGCCAAAGTAGGTGAACAAAGTGTTGTAGCTCATAATGCGGGTGCGTTCGATATAACCCACACTTAGTTCCGCGCCCAGAGCCAAATGAGGAACAGCGAAAAGCGTGGAACAAATTCTCATTAATACAGTAAAAAAGGCAAACCACAGAAATAAATCAAAGCCGGCCAAGCTTTCCGGAGGGTTGAAAATAAAATATATAGCAACGATCAGCGGCAGAGGCGCAGCATACATAAATGGATGCCTGCGACCCAGTTTTGAGCGCCATCTATCAGACACAGAACCCATGACTGGATCAGTAACCGCGTCGGAAAGAATTCCTATCGTAACCGCCGCCGCCGTCAAGGTGCCCGACAGCCCCAGCACTTGATTATAAAAGAAAAAAGTTAGGACATTGAAAATCCAGTTTGCGCTAGATTCGCCGACGGCCCCAATACCAAAAGCAAGCTTAGTTTTATAAGAAACTGACTGGACTACTTTGATTTTGATCAACCTCTATAAAAGTAAGTTTCAAGAGCCATGGAATCAAAAGGACTCGACCGACTGATTGCAACTAGACCACCTGACACCAGAGCCGGCAATCCAAACAGGCATACAGTACGTGCAAAACGCCCATCTTATTGTGCTGCGGGCTAGATACCGAACGTTTTTGCGACACAAGTGGGGACACGCAAGCCAACGCATGGCAACTTTTTGGGCCCCTCCCAAGACACCACGGTTTGCCGCCGGCAAGGCTACCCGAAGGTGACGGCTTTTTCGGATTCGACCGTTGCTTAGTCAATATCGAGCCCAAATCCAATGGCGTCGGCCGGGAAGAAGTACCCGCCTTTGGCTTGAGAAGCGTTTTCAGAATGTGCTGATAGATCTCGCTAAGGATGATGTGGTACTCCAACATGGGCGTAATCAGCGTGACTAATTGCAATCATGTTATCGCCGCTAAGCCCGTTTAGGGCGAAGCGTCGACGTTAAGAAACATCTGCGTAACCCGGTAGCTGCAGCCTTTTTACGCCTTTAATCAGACAAAAGTGCCTTCGCCACACCGGGAGCAGGTGGGTTTCCCAATCTAAAATTTCCCGGCGTGATGCCCACATATTTAGAAAACGCCCTGGACATCTTCGTCTCACTGGAGAACCCGGACTGCACCGCAACCGCGTACAGTTTTAGATGGGTCGTCGCAAGCAGACGCTTTGCCTCCAGAACTCTCAACTCGGCAAGCGTATCGGCGATGGGGCGTTGCCAGTCGTGTTCAAAAATCGAGTACAGGTGTCTTCGGGATTTCCCTGATGCCTTCACGATGTCTTCGACGGACAGGAAGGGGTCCTGAGAGTTCTCGCGCATGAATTGCAGCACGGCGCGCAGCGTCTCGTCATGAACCGCGTAGATGTCGGTGCTTTCCCGAATCTCAACGTGCCCAGGAGGTACGCGCAGGGGTAAAATCGGCGCCGATGCGCCGTTCATCAATTGATCGAGAAGCCCGGCGGCTTCGTACCCCAGTCGATAATGATTCGGGTTTACGCTTGTCAGCGTTGGCTCGGAAAGTTCGCAGAGCGACTCAATATTGCCCACTGAGATGACGGCAACATCACTGGGAATGTGCAACGACGCTAACGCACACGCCTCGATGATATGCCAGTACAGGGTATCATTCTGAATCATCACGCCCAGCGGCCTCGGCAGTCGCAACAGTTGATCAGCCAACCACGGCACGCGTTCCCGATCTGCCGAGCGATCCAGCACACTCAATCCGGCCGCGGCCAAGTCGAATCGGTGCAGGCTGCGACCACGTGATTTGACTTGCTCTTCGAAGCCAAGGGCACGGGTTAGCGTCTGCCTGGACGCGTCTGCTTTGAAATAGGCCAGGTGTTCAATGCCCTGGTTCATAAGGTGGTCAGCTCCCACGCGACCAATGGCACGTTCATCCGTTAGAACCTTGGGAAGGTTTATCTCACCCACCGCATCAAAGAGATCAACGACTGGCACAGCGGCGCTTTTTACCAACTTGCCAATTATCGAGCCAGGTTCCGGCATGAGAGTAATGATGCCATCAAACCGACTGGCAATGGCCGGTAGCAGAGCCGGAGCGAGATGGCCCCCATGATCAGATACGCTCGTTAACACCCACCCCGCTTGAAGGGCAAAATCGACAATGCCCCGTTCTGCATAAAGACCGTACCTCTCCCCATAGTAGAGGTCTTGTTTACGGTCGGGATAGTAGAGAACTCGTTTGCGGCCCGATCTCATCTCTTGTTCCTTTTAGTCATGACCATCTGGCGGCGCCAGAGCACGGAGCGTTCACCGGCGCGCAATGAGCTCTTTGAAGCACAAATTTATCGGTTGACCACTATAAGCCAGGCTACTTTTATACCGCGGTTGCAGCTTCAGGGGCAAGCGGTAGATCTCAAGGTCGATTTATGGCATCGTCGCAAAAAGAAACGAAGGGCTATGTCTATGAAGCGAGTATGTATTCTTTCGATCGGTCTGTGGGTGTCTCAGCTTCAGGCGGACGTAGTCTCCGAGCTCTCACTATGTGATGCCCTCGTTGAGCCAGCTAAGCGTCTTCAGTGTTTCAACAAAGTTGCCAGTAGACACGCAGCGCCGCCTACCGTACGAGGCACTTCTTCGGGCCAGCACCAGAC
>CAJJAQ010000048.1 GCA_905182095.1 uncultured Pseudomonadales bacterium
TATATATCAAGATGACAAAAAAAGAGTCACTACCTGAACGACTTGAAGCCACCTTTCTTACCAGTGCACCAGATTTAAAGCGCTGCCCGCCTGGTTTTGGGGCTGAAGTGGCTTTTGCCGGGAGATCCAACGCAGGAAAATCTTCTGTCTTGAATCAAATTTCTGGTAATAAAAGAACAGCAAAGGTCAGTAAGACCCCTGGACGTACCCAATTGTTGAACTTTTTTGATATCAGAACTGGTGGTCGCATCGTCGATTTACCTGGATATGGCTATGCAAAGGCCGCTAAAGCAGCGCAAAAAACTTGGCAGAAGTCGGTCAATCACTACTTGTCTTACCGCAACCACTTGGCCGGTATTATTTTAGTCATGGATATTCGCCACCCAAACCAAGCCTTTGATCTGGAAATGCTCGAGTGGAGCACCAAAAGCGATATTCCTATTCACGTACTACTCAACAAAGCTGACAAGCTAAGTGGCGGTGCGCAAAAACAAATTCTGCAAAAAATCCGCAGCGGTTACAGTGATTATCCTTATGCCACTGTGCAGTGTTTCTCCGCGATGCGCGGACTCGGCAAAGAGGAACTGATTACCAAACTGCTGGACTTATTGGCTACGCCTATTGATGGCGACGAATTGGCAGAGGGTGAAGAGACGTTCATAGAAGATGGGCAGGAAAATCTGCCAGCAGATCTACAAGAAGATCTGTCAGAAAATCTATTGGAAGATAATTCCGAAAACCCTTAGCGCCTGCTCATTAAGCAAACGCCAAAAGCCTCACTCAAAGGCCTAACTCAAAGGCCTTTAGACGAGCAGTCTAAATATCCATTGCCTGACAAACTCAGACCGCACAGGCAGCGCTAGGCTAAATCTCAGCCACTCAACCAAAACTGCCGTCTAACTAGTGCGCTTCGTCCCAATTCATGCCTACGCCAGTTGCCACAGTTAGAGGGACCGATAACTCGACGGCCCCACACATGCGCGCTACCACTTCATCGGTAAGCTGCTGCAAATCCCCGTCACTGACCTCGAACACCAATTCATCGTGAACCTGCAAAATCATCCGCGCATCTAAATCCGCGCCTGCTAACCAATCTTGCACAGAACTCATGGCTAACTTGATTATGTCCGCTGCGGTACCTTGCATAGGTGCGTTAATTGCCGTTCTTTCAGCAGCTTGGCGGCGCGGTACTGCCTTGGCATTAATTTCTGGCAGATAAAGCCTGCGGCCGAAAACCGTTTCAACATAGCCCTGCTCGGAAGCAAGGGCTTTAGTTTCTTCCATGTAGCGCAAAACCCCAGGGTAACGCGAAAAATAGCGATCAATGTAATCTTGAGCCAAGGTTCGAGAAATGCTCAATTGCTTACCTAAACCAAAAGCTGACATGCCATAGATGAGACCAAAATTTATCGCCTTAGCACTGCGCCGTTGATCATCAGATACTGCGTCTGGCGCCACATCAAAGACTTCACTGGCCGTTGCTCTATGAATATCTTGGTCTTCGGCAAAAGCTGTGGTCAAACCTTTGTCACCAGACAAATGCGCCATAATTCGCAGCTCAATTTGCGAATAATCCGCAGCCATAATTTTATAACCCGCAGGAGGCACAAAGGCTTGTCGAATGCGTCGTCCTTCAGCATTACGAATTGGAATGTTCTGTAGATTTGGATCTGACGAGGACAACCGGCCAGTGGCAGTCACCGCCTGATGGTATGAGGTATGAATACGCCCTGTCTCAGCATTAATGTCTAAGGGCAACTTATCGGTATAGGTAGACTTAAGTTTGGCTAGACCGCGATAACTTAGGAGTGTTGCAGGCAGCTCATAGTCTCGAGCTAAATCTACCAATACGGCCTCTGCGGTAGAAGGTTTGCCGCCGGGAGTTTTCTTTAATATAGGTAGGCCTAGCTTTTCATAGAAGATTGTTTGTAGCTGTTTCGGGCTGTCCAAATTGAAAGTCTCACCCGCTTGCTCCCAGGCCTGCTCCACCAACTCTTTCAGCCGATCCGCCAACTCTGCGCCGTGTTGTTTGAGCATACGCCCATCTACTAGCGCTCCCTGACGTTCAACCTGTGACAGTATCGGTACTAATGGCATATCGATATTGGTAAAAACATGCAGCAATGTTGGCTCTGCCTGAATTTGCGGGTACAAACATTCATGCAACTGAAAGGTTATATCGGCATCCTCGGCAGCGTACTCACCACCCGTTTCTAAAGGCACTTCATTAAAGGTCAATTGCTTGGCTCCCTTACCCGCAACGTCTTCAAAATGAATGGTCTTTCTATCTAAATAGAATTCCGCTAACGCATCCATATTGTGGCGGGTTGCCACACTATTCAAAACGTAGGACTCAAGCATGGTGTCGTAAAGTGGCCCAGCAAAGCTGACGCCGTAACGAGCCAATACACTCATATCATACTTAATGTTCTGACCGATCTTGCCAATAGTAGGGTCTTCCAACAATGGTCTTAATGCCGCTAAAGCTTGCTCAAGGGAGAGTTGATCTGGTGCGCCCGGATAATCATGGGCTACCGGCAAATAGGCGGCTCTACCGGCTTGGGCGGAAAATGAGAAGCCAACCAGTTCCGCCAGCATATAGTTAATACTTGTGGTTTCCGTATCAAAGGCAAAAACTTCTGCCGCTGATAATTCTGCTATCCAGGAATTGAGTGCTTCAACACTGGTGATCACTTCATAGTCCCGAGGATATTCAACCGCTGGCCCATCTGCTTGGGTAGGTACTGCTTGCGACTCTTTCTCGGCCTTGTTGTTTGGGCGGTCTAGTTCATCGAACCAAGCTTTGAATTCAAATTCTTTGAAATGTTTTTGTAGTGTTGCCTTATCCGCAGGCCCAGCCTGCAGTTGCTCAATAGACATCTCTAAATCAACATCACACTTAATGGTGGTGAGCGCTTTGGATAAAGGCAACTGTTCTATGCTGGCGCGCAGATTCTCGCCAATCTTGCCTTTGATCTCATCGGCTTTGGCAATCACTTCATCAAGTGAGCCAAATTCATTAAGCCACTTGCTGGCAGTTTTAGGCCCGACCTTCGGTACCCCGGGAATATTGTCAGCGGTATCGCCCATCAAGGCTAAGTAATCAATAATTTGCTCAGGTGTAACGCCAAATTTTTCAATCACACCTTGTCGATCCATTGTGGTATCGGTCATGGTGTTGACCAACGTAACGTGGTCGCTAACAAGTTGCGCCATGTCTTTGTCGCCAGTGGAAATCACTGTGGCGCGCTGAGTTGCACTTGCTTGAGTAGCGTAAGTGC
The DNA here is from genome assembly GCA_905182095.1 of uncultured Pseudomonadales bacterium. Taxonomy (GTDB): domain Bacteria; phylum Pseudomonadota; class Gammaproteobacteria; order Pseudomonadales; family Azotimanducaceae; genus UBA4421. The sequence continues at coordinate 3,282 of CAJJAQ010000048.1, forward strand.
CGATTACGTCATCTGCCTCCACACCTTCCACGCAAATCAGTGGCAGACCCATAGCTTTTATCAGTTCGTGGATTGGCGCGATTTGTTCGCGTAAATCCTCAGGCATAGACGTTCGATTGGCTTTATATTCTGCGTACAGGTCATCACGGAAAGTCTTGCCCGGCGCGTCGAAAATTACTGCCACCAAACTTCCGGGATAATCTCGCGCCAACTTCCGTATCATGCTAATGACACCACGAATTGCCCCTGTAGGGTGGCCGCTAGAATTACGCAGATCTGGAAGAGCGTAAAAGGCTCTGAATAAATACGAGGAACCATCAACTAGCACTAAAGGGGCTTGGTGTTCGTTGGGAATAGACGGTAGATTATCCGACACTGATTACGTTCCTATAATTTGTAGAGAATTAGACAATGAGCAGATGCACTTTACCTGTGCTTGAGCAAAAAAGAACAGGCAATTTCTTCGCCGAAAAATCCGCCCGATACACTGGCAAAAATTTTGCTAAATGGTCCGAGCTGTGGGCTTTGGGCACAGTGTCTGCGACAAAATGGCTGAGTCCATATTTTGCGTTAGCTGGGATGGTTTTTGCCAGCCTAATGTTGCTGCCTGGTGCCGCCAGCGCTGAAACAAATCGAGGCCCAGACATAGTAATTGTGGCGGAAGAAAATCGCATGGTTTACGAATTTAGACAGAATGGCCAGCTCAGATATATGCGCATTGTACCTAATCGTGGCAAACCCTATTACCTTGTGCCAACTGATGCGACCAAGGGTAATGGTGACTTGGAACGAGTAGACAGTTTAGTCGCCAGTTGGGTGTTATGGGAATTTGATTAGCCCGAGTGCTAGCCCAAATTCACCTCAAAGCTCGCTACCTCTTAACAAGCACGCAACAAGAAAAGTGAAAACCACTGCTTACTATCCTGCCAGCTCTTCAGACATTCGAATTGGGCAGATTGAGCAAGAGTAATGAACTCTTGCTTGGTGTATTTGAAAGAGTTTTCCGTATGTAAAAGCTCACCTTCGGCAAACGAAATTACTTTTCCGGCCAGATTCACCTGCTGGGGTACAGTGCTCTTGAGGAACATCTGTATACACCCTAGCTCCGAGTTGTAGCGAGAAAAATGTTCAAAATTGTCTAAATCAAAATCAGCACCAAGCCTTTCATTCAAATGGACTAAGGTATTCAGATTAAATTGCGCGGTTACGCCCGCCGCGTCATCATAGGCGGCTTCTAAAATACTAACGTCTTTTTTCGCGTCCACACCGACCAAAAAGTATCCGCCGGTACCCAGGGTTACATGAACTCTACGGAGAAATTCTACCGCATCAGTTGGCTCAAAATTACCGATACTGGAGCCGGGATAAAATCCAAGAGGTCTCAGCGCTTCGACTTGAGAAGGTAGGTCAAAGCTTTGGGTAATATCCGCGCAAACTGGAAAAATCTTTAATGCGGGGAAGTCGCTTAACAAAACTTCAGCATTGCTGAGCAAATAGTCGCCAGATATATCAACCGGCACATAGGCTTGGGGTTGTAAAACTTCGAGCAAACGCCTGATCTTTTTCGTCGACCCGCTACCATATTCAATGACGCAAATATTTTCTTCTAGGCAAGCAGATATTTCTGCCATATGCGCATCAAACAGGGCCATTTCAGTGCGCGTCACATAGTATTCGGGCAGCTCAGTGATGGCATCAAACAATTCTGAGCCACGTTCGTCATAAAAGAATTTAGGCGAAATCGCCTTTGCCGCTAAGCTCAAACCCTGGTGCACTTCACGCAATACCACTTCTAGATCTGGCTTTAAATCCAAGAATGCAAACTGCTCGTCAGTTAAAGAGCTACTGTCCGTCATAAATCCACCGCTAAACGTATCCCAGAAAACTGCCAACTGTCTCCGGGATAAAAAAAGTTTCGATAACTGGCACGAATGTGTGTTGAATCTGTGACGCAAGAGCCACCGCGTAAAACCAACTGGCTGCTCATGAACTTACCATTATATTCGCCCAGCACGCCCTCGAGGGTTTTGTAGCCTGGATAGGGGCCATATGCGCTTGATGTCCACTCCCATACATCACCAAAGAATTGCTCACTTGAACCATCATTGATCATTGGGTGAAAACGATTTGAGTCAGCAAAATTGCCGCTTTGTGGTTGTTTCGCCGCCGCCCACTCCCATTCGAATTCGCTCGGCAGGCGAGCACCCGCCCAACATGCATAGGCCATGGCTTCGAAACCGTTAATGTGAACTACCGGAGCATCTAACTGCAGAGGGTGTAAACCATCCATTCGATACTCAGACCAACTTCCAGAGCCTATCTGGTACCAATAAAGCGGCTGGAGGGCTCGCCTTTCTTGCAGGGCCACCCAACCTTGCGCAAGCCATAAATCTGCCCGCTGATAGCCGCCATCATGAATAAATTGTAAATACTCACCATTGCTGACAGGTCGATTTGCTATACCAAATGGACCAATGAAGCTCTTATGTCTGGGATATTCGTTATCGAAAGCGAAGCCAGATACTGCTCCAATATCCACTAAACCAGGGTCGTGTTCGCTAAAAGAAACCTTCTTTAGCGGCCCTGGTGAGTCCATGGAAAGTACGATTGAGGATTCATGATAGCTGGGGAACAAAGGATTATTACCCAAGTTATATTTGATATCCGTTAACAGCAGTTCTTGATGCTGTTGTTCGTGCTGCAGCCCAAGCTCCAAAAGTTGCACAATCTCAGATGCCGCTTGATCGGTGAACTTACCGTCACTTACAAAAGTTAATAAGGCCTCGTCGACGCTGTCTCTATAGGTGTAAATTTCTACGACAGTTGGCCGCGACAGGCTGCCTCTTCTTAAACGCGGAAAAGGGTCGCCCACACCGTTGTAATAAGAATTAAAAAGGTGCTCGAAGGCTGGATGATAAGGCGAATAGTTGGACGCGTACTTTTGTAAAAGAAATGTTTCGAAAAACCAGGTGATATGGGCAAGATGCCACTTCGGCGGGCTGGCGTCCGCCATTGGCTGCACGCCAAAGTCTTCTATCTGCAAGGGCTTACATAAATCCACAGACCTACGACGGACACTTTTATAGCGCAGCATCAGGGCTTCAAGAGCATTGTCTAAAGCAGTGCGATCAACCGTAACTGAGTCAGTCGCAACAGGCTGGGGCCGCGATTGCATAAAATTCCTAAAATTGAGCTTCTAATGTTTGATAACTAAGCCTAATGGTCTCTGAGTTGTGTGGCAACTTTATGAAACCATGGTAATGGCCCCGCGGGTTAATGATCACAATATTGCCGGTATGATCTACGGTGTAAGATTGCTCATCAGAGCCGGCTACAGGTGAACGCAATGGCACCTTGGCAAAGGCGACGTTCACCTGATCCGTGAACCTAACCAAGTCTTCCCTTGCACCTCTAACGCCCAAAAAGTTGGGTGAGAATGCACCTACATATTGGCCCAAGCGCTCGAGTGTATCCGCGTCAGGATCCACCGAAACCAGGCGGACTTTGAAATTCTGAGCAAGCTCAGGATCTTGTCTTTTTAGCTGATTCTCAACCTGCCCGAGAACCGATAGTGAGGTTGGGCATACATCCGGGCAATTAGTGAAGCCAAAGAATATAAAGCTCCAATGCCCTTCAAGACTCTGGCGATTAAACTCTGCGCCAGTGTGATCAATTAATTCAAATGGACCAATATCTCTGGGGGTGGGAAGAATAAATACACCCTGCGCACGCATTTCATCAGGGGAAAGTTCCGGCGTTTTAAATTTACTTAATACGAACATCACCAAGACAATAGTGATGAAGACCAAACACAAACCGACCGTAGACCTAATACTTTGCATTTTTCAGACCATTACTCGTTGAAGTTCCATAGGGGCAATATCTATGCCTTGCACCAGTAAATAGTGATCTAGCAATAGAATCAAAAATAGCGCACCCAAATATACGATGGAGTAACGAAAGGTTTCCATCGGCGCTCGGGGGTTATTGTTTCGCATTAAAACAATTGCCCAAAACAAAAAGCCACCGCCCAATGCTAAAGCACCAGCAAGATATAGCAGCCCAGACATACCAATCAGGTAGGGCAAAATTGTGCAAAGCACTAGCAAAATTGTATACAGCAGAATATGCAACCGGGTATACGCCTCACCATGAGTAACCGGCAACATGGGCATGCCTACCTCGGCATATTCGTCCTTACGCTCAAGAGCTAATGCCCAAAAATGCGGTGGCGTCCAAACAAAAATAATCAGTACCAAGAGCAAACCACCGGGGTCAATACTATTGGTCACCGCAGTCCAGCCGAATAACGGTGGTGCTGCGCCAAAGAGTCCGCCAATGACAATATTCTGTGGCGTCGCTCTTTTCAAAAAGAACGTATAAATAAGCCCATAGCCAACCCAGGAAGCTAGGTTCAGCCATGCGGTTAAAGGGTTGATTAAGAACCAAAGCATTGCGAAGCCGAGTATGCCGGTGACAGCAGAAAAAATGATCGCTTCGCGGTTTGACACTCTTCCAGTGGCGACTGGCCGACTCTGAGTTCGCGCCATTCGCGCGTCAATATGCGCATCAGCAATGTGATTAACCACTGCGGCGGAACCTGCCACCAAGGCAATACCAATATTGCCGTAAATTAGAATATCTAAAGGCACACTAGAGGAGGTTGCGAGGAACATTCCAGCGACAGAACATATGAGCATGAGTAAGACCACACGGGGCTTACACATTTCCAAAAAGTCACGCCAAGTGGCGCTAACAATAACTTCAGACATTTAAATAACTTACATGGGTAATAAAGTAGCGATTCATACGAAGCGCAATCTGGGCGCGAAGTTTACTGTAACTAGAGACAATAGTAACAGGGCTCCAACGGCGTTGTGAGCAGTAGCATTAAGTAAAGGCAGTACCCAGACAACATTAAGTATGCCCAGAGCTATCTGGAGCAAAAGCAAGCCGCCCATTAAATACGCCAACAAAGGCTTAGTAAATAAAAGTCGATACACCAATGACCCAACAATGAAGAGTACAAATATGGCGCCAATACGATGCACCCAATGAATGGCGGCGCGAGCCTCGCTGTCCATCAAGCCACCAAGATAACTAGGTCCAGCGGCCTGGAACAAATCGAAGCCCTGAGCTAAATCCATTGCAGGGGTATAACTACCGTCACAGCTTGGAAAATCATAACAGGCTAAGGCAGCATAATTGGAAGACACCCAACCACCCAACATGATTTGCAACACTACGGCGACAAAGGCGATATTGGTATGCAAGTTAGGCGCAGGTAAATCGCTTACCAAGGACGACAGGCCGCCCTGTCGCAGGTAAATTAGCCAAATTAAACTTAATGTAGCGAAGCCGCCAAGTAAATGCGCGGTAACCACCTGTGGCCAAAGCTTCAATGTTACCGTCCAAGCACCGAACGCCGCCTGACATAGAATCAGCACCATCAATGCGGACACCATTTTCGTCGGCGTATGCTCTTTTACGTTTCGCCAGGTCAATACCAGCATAGTAAAGACAATGAGTAGGAGGAACCCGGCAATGTACCTATGGCCCATTTCCCACCAAGCTTTTTCTATTTCTACCGGTGCATCAGGAAAACGCGCTTCGGCTGTCGTTATCGTTGCGGCTTCCTCTGGAACTGTAAGGAATCCATAGCAACCTGGCCAGTCTGGGCAGCCCAGGCCAGCGTCAGCCAGACGGGTGTAAGCACCAACTGACACAACCAAGAGTGCCCAAATAACGCCAAAGCCTGCGAGTTTTCTGAGTCGGGAATTAACCAATTTGAGATACCTTTAGTAGTCGTTTAAGGTCCTGCAATATGTCTTTCGGATTAGTCACAATTGCATAGTGAAAAACCAAATTACCATTGGGATCAATTATATAGATTCCATCGGGTACTGGCTGGTTTACAGTGTTGACAATTTTTAGATCTGGCTGGTCTTCGGGTAGATAGTTACCCGAGTTATTAGAAAAAGCCCGGCGTACTCGCTTTGCTTCTCTGTTCAGTAAGATATGGGTGGCTTGTAGGTTTTTCAATGCCTTAGCGCAATCCTCTGCACAATCTTTGGTCACCGTCCACAGCCACCAGTCGCCGGACGTAGTGACTTTTATACCCTTCTCGTCCTGCCAACCCAAATCTACAATGTTTAACGGCGGGTTTACGAAAGCGCCATTGTTTGTTGTGCCCCAGCCAGAGCTATTCTGGGCGGCGAAAAACAGCAAATAAGACCCGCCAAGTGACAAGACAGCCGTAATGATAATAAGCGTGAGTTGACGACGACCACTAGACCGCGTTTCAGAAGCTCCGTCTTGCATAATTAAACCCTATTCAAAAATAGTTACTTGGAAACATGTGTATCAAAATTCGACGCCTTGGACCAATCCAGCTAGGAGCGTTTAAAGCCAAACAAAACAAACCCCAGAAGCAGGGTGATACTCAAACCAAACCAAGTAAGCGCGTAGCCCTTGTGCTTGGCATCACTAAAACCTTGGGCAAAGGGCGCAGCAACCAAAACCCCGGGTTGCCCGGCTTCTAACCGTAATTCAACTGGATAAGCATCCGCTAATTTGGCCATGCGGTCTATTTCCAAACGTTGAACTTGTTTTGGCCACCCTTCTGACCATGCTGAGTCAACCAGGATAGGGATCAGGCCTAAATCCGGCCAAACCGTTGCAACGAGGGAAAGCCTACCCTCTGGAACAGTCACCGAGGGACTTACGCCGCGATCGGTACTCCCAGCAATGAAACCTCGGTTAAGCAGAAATCGTCCATTTAACTCATCGAGAAAAACCTGGATAACCCAATAACCCACCTGCCCATTATTAATCTGATTATCCAGCAAAAAATAGTTTGGCTGGTAGCGACCCGTCAGGCGAATAGTTTGAAAAGGTATTGCTAGCGAAGCTGCGTCTGGTGGCGCTGGCAAACCCGCCAACTGCGCTAAATATTGTGTTTCCAACGCACGCTTTTCGGCACCTCGGTCTACTTGCCAATTACCCAATAATAATAATAGTGGCGTCAGTAGGAGAGTAAAGATACTCATACGCCAACCTGGTGAAAATCCTTTCATTGCTTAACGCCTGCATGCATATGCTTTAGACTAAAGTCCTAACCAAGAGAAGTGTAACAGTGCTCAAAATCATTATTGTTGTATTACTTGTATGCGTGATCGTCAGCCTAGGCAGCGGTCTGGTATTTCTGTTCAAAGACACCGATAAACCAGACAGTCGGCGGCTGTTCTATGCATTGGGTGTCCGAGTTACCTTCGCTACGTTATTAGTTTTAACCATAGGTTATGGCTTTTATACTGGCGAACTGCGCATGGGCCTCAACGCGCCATGGCATGGGGCTGTTGAGCAGAGCGAATAACTGACATGGCCGGCTAACACGCCATTCGTCTGGAAAGTTTGTTGGCTAAATTTTGCAAACAAAAAGGGCTCATTAAGAGCCCTTTTTTTGTCCAAACTCTTCGACGCAGATTCGGCTAGAGTTCACTAGCCGCCGCGCTAAAACGTCTTTTTAAACGACGTACACGAAGATAAACAATCCAACCCACACCACATCGACAAAGTGCCAATACCAGCTAGCGGATTCAAAACCAAAACAATCGTCGGCAGAAAAATGCCCTTTGATCGCTCTGATTAGCTGCACGAAAATAATGAAGGTGCCCATAGTAACGTGGAAACCGTGAAATCCCGTCAGGATAAAGAAGGTAGATCCGTAAATCCCGCTATCTAATGTCAATCCCAACGCACTGTATGCGTGAATGTACTCTTCAACTTGAAGAATCAAAAAGATAATACCCAAAATCACAGTAACAGCTAACCAGCCAATCAGCTTATTGCGTGCTTGAGACTTAATAGCGTCATGGGCGAAGTGAATGGTGACACTTGAAGTTAATAGAATAACCGTGTTGTAGAAAGGCAGATATGCGCCCCAATTCATTACACCAGGAGAAGCCATACTCTCGCCCGGATTAACAAAAATCTCAGGGTTTGGGTTTGCTACTACCGGCCAAGTGGACTCAAATGCTGGCCATAAATAGTCGCCGATAACGCCCTTGTCACCTTCACCACCTAACCACGGCACTACAAAGGAACGAACGTAAAACAGTGCGCCAAAAAACGCAGCAAAAAACATAACTTCAGAGAAGATAAACCAGCCCATGCCCCAGACGTAACTTTTCTTCAAAGTCGCGTTGTTCATGCCAGCAGCATTTTCATCAATAACTTTCGCGAACCAGCTATAAAGTACGAAGCTCACCACTACAAGACCAATGATACTTTGGGTCCAATCCCCAGAAATACCGTTCTTCATATCGTTCAGGAAACCAGCAAGGCCAGTAACCAAGAGCATTAGGCCAAAAGCCAAAAATACTGGGTACCAACCTTGTTCGGGTACGTAGTATGTCGAGTTGTCGACCTCGGTTGAGCTACTCATTTATCTCCTCCACTAAAATTATGTCGTTATCCGCCGGCAATTGGGCTAGCGGGGTCTGAATTTTGCACATCTGCAGGCAATCCAATGCGTTCAGTCACATCAAAGAGCGCGTAGCTCAAATTTATGGTCTGAACATTTCTGGGTAAGCCTCGGTCGACGATGAACCGCATTGGCATTTCCAACTCTTCTCCGGGTTGCAAAAGCTGCTGTTCAAAGCAAAAACATTCGGTTTTGTGAAAATATTCCGCCGCTGATGATGGCACCAACGAGGGAATCGCTTGGGCGATCATAGGCCGCCCAGTCGTATTCTTCACATAGAAGCTCACCGTATTGGCCGCACCAGGATGTACCCTCACAGCACCCTTTTCTGGCCAAAAATCCCAAGACATACCCTGGTTAGTATTGGTAAGAAAATTTACCTTAACTAAACGCGATGTATCGGGACTGGTCTTAGCTTCGTCAAATACATATGGCCCACCCGTTTTACCGTTGAGCCCTGTAACTTCGCAAAACAAATCGTACAACGGCACCAATGCTGCAACGAAGAAGCACATGCCTACTACGACAAGTGCCAACTTCTTTACGGTTCGTCGAATCTCGTTCTGTTGTTCTGTTTTTACAGTCATATGTCAGTTATTTCTCTTGTCAGTAATTGACTAGCCGTGTACCTCTTCATTTTTCACTTCTGGTGGATAAGTGAAACTGTGGTATGGAGCCGGCGATGGTAAGGTCCACTCTAAGCCCTTCGCGCCTTCCCAAGAACGGCCTGCAGCAGGCGCGCCACTACGTATTGTTTTGATCAAAACGTAGAGGAAGAACACTTGAGAAAATCCGAAGATAAACGCACCAATGCTCGAGATCATATTGAAGTCTGCAAACTGTAGGGCGTAATCAGGAATACGACGAGGCATACCTGCTAGACCTGAGAAATGCTGCGGGAAGAAAGTTACGTTAACGCCAATAAACGACAACCAGAAATGCAGCTTGCCTAAAGATTCGTCGTACATTTTGCCGGTCCACTTTGGGATCCAGAAATAGACGGCCGCAATGATTGAGAACAAAGCACCAGGTACAAGTACGTAGTGAAAGTGCGCAACCACAAAGTATGTATCGTGGTACTGGTAGTCAGCAGGCGTGATCGCCAACATCAAACCGGACAAGCCACCAATGGTGAATAGCACAACGAATGCAATGGCAAATAACATTGGTGTTTCAAATGTCATGGAGCCACGCCACATTGTGGAAATCCAGTTAAACACTTTCACGCCAGTAGGTACTGCGATAAGCATGGTGCTGTACATAAAGAACAACTGGCCAGCTAATGGCATGCCCACGGTAAACATGTGGTGTGCCCAAACGATGAAAGACAAGAAGGCAATTGAAGCAACCGCATACACCATAGAGGTGTAGCCGAACAATTGCTTACGTGCAAAGGTTGGGATGATGTGCGAGACAATACCAAATGCCGGCAAAATCATGATGTAAACTTCAGGGTGGCCAAAGAACCAGAAAATATGCTGGAACATTACTGGGTCACCACCACCTGCTGCATTAAAGAAGCTAGTGTTGAAGTGGATGTCGAATAGCATCATGGTCACTGCACCAGCCAATACAGGCATTACAGCAATCAATAGGTATGCGGTAATCAACCAAGTCCATACGAACATTGGCATTTTCATCAGGGTCATGCCAGGTGCACGCATGTTCAAAATGGTAGCAATGATGTTAATGCTGCCCATGATGGACGATGCGCCCATCAGGTGAACGGCAAAGATAAAGTAAGTTACTGAATCTGGCGCGTAAGTTGTAGACAGCGGTGCATAGAAAGTCCAGCCAAAGTTAGGGCCGCCGCCTTCCATAAACAATGTAGAAATCATCATGCTGAAAGCAAAAGGCAAGATCCAGAATGATAGGTTGTTCATTCTAGGTAGCGCCATATCAGGTGCGCCCACTTGCATGGGAATCAACCAGTTAGCCAAACCTACAAAGGCTGGCATAATCGCACCGAAGACCATGATCAAACCATGGTTAGTGGTCATCTGATTGAAAAATTCTGGCTCTATAAATTGTAGACCGGGTTGAAACAGCTCGGTACGAATAACCAAAGCCATAACGCCACCGATCAAAAACATAGTAAAACTAAACCATAGATATAGCGTACCAATGTCTTTGTGGTTGGTGGTATATAGCCAACGCAACAATCCCTTAGCTGGGCCGTGTGCGTGGTCGTCGTGATGATCTGCGTGAATAACTTCGCTCATGCCTATTCCTTACTGACCGTTAGATAGATTAATGACGTCTTGAGGCTGGGAAATATCCCCAGCATCGTTACCGAATGCGTGTCGCTGGTAATGAACTACCGACGCTAACTGAACTGGATCTAGCTGCTTGCCGAACGCTTGCATTGCGCTGCCTGATACTCCGTTAATCACTAAGCTCAAGTGATCGTCGCGAGGACCCATTGCAACGGCAGAACCTGCGATGGCTGGAAATACCGGAGGTACACCTTCGCCGTTCGCCATGTGGCAGGAAGAGCAATAAGTACCGTATATGCCTTCGCCTTGAACCATCAGTTCATCGTGGGTAAAGGTCTTTGTCATACTTTCTTGGCGCACAACTTCCGAAGAAACTTTGGTTGCATACCAGGCGTCGAATTCTGCTTCAGGCATAGCTTCAACAACAATGGGCATAAAGCCGTGGTCTTTACCGCATAGCTCAGTGCATTGTCCGCGATATATTCCGGGCGTTTCGACAATAGCCCAAAGCTCATTAAGCATTCCTGGTACGGCGTCGCGCTTAATACCGAAATCGGGCACCCACCAAGCGTGGATAACGTCTTCGGAGGTGACCAAAAAGCGTACTTTGCGATTAATCGGAATTCGTAAGTGTTCGTCTACCTCTAATAGATAGTTCTCAGTTTTCGCAGAACGGTTTACGATTTGGGCCTTAGGCGTCGCCAAGTTTGAGAAGAAAGAGAATGAATTATTATAGTCTTCGTCAAGATACTTATATTGCCACTTCCATTGATAACCACGAACTTCAATGTTCATGTCTTCGCCACCGGTATCGTACATAGCCACTAGAACCTTAGTTGCAGGAACAGCCATCACGATAAGGATCAAAGTAGGAACAATAGTCCAAGCCAATTCCATTTTTGTGCTTTCGTGGAATGTCGCAGGAACAGCGCCTAAAGACTTGCGGTGCCGAAAAACAGACCAGAAGAGCACACCAAAGACGACCACGCCAATGGCCACACAGATATAAAAAATCGTCATATGTAGGTCATACACTTGGCGGCTGATGTCTGTTACGCCAACGCGCATATTCAACTCATCCGCTAAGGCTACACCTGAAGCCAAAAACGCCAAGGCGCCGGCTAGCGTCTGCAAAATCTGCTTTTTCATTCTGCTCTGTCTCACTTTCAGTTCTAATTCTAAAGTACGTACTCGATACCCTGTCCGTTTTCAAGGTGCTGAACACCTTAAACAACCGACAAATATCTATTAATCTATTTACAGGCTCTATGCCTTCTGCAACTTCTTTGACGTAAGCTCAGATATTGTGTCGCTGAATAATTCTACAAAATTATTCTTTATGCCTTGCGCGGCTTCTTCGCTGAGCGGGCTGGATAACCCAAACACCCAAACTATTTTCAGGCGGCTCCATCGCCGCACTGCTTACTCAGCTGACCAAATCGGTCGAAGCCATAAGCCACAACAAGCAGGCTTATTTTGACAATTTTTTCGGCTAGGTATTGCGGTTCTTCTAGTTACAACAGTTACCTACTGACCTCATCCGTCAAATAGACGGTGAACCATTCGGGGCGCAGAAGACCGCAAATTACTAAGCATTTTGACGGTTCTAGTACGATGCTAGGGCGTAATACTGCTGCTCTATGAGGAGCAAGTCCCACAAGCGGGGCGAGATTATAGCAATTCAATGCCTTAGAGCAACTCGAAGTTTGATTTTTGATGGGTATAACAAGCTAAAAGTTCTTAGACAAAAGCTATGTAAGCCCATGAAATGCATAAGATCCGAGTAATAGCTTGTTCACTCAGTTCAACCCTTCGGTGCATTCGGGTCCATTAGGCGAACCACTTGAGGCGCCGCATCTGGCACTCTATTTCGCTCAAATCTTGCTCTTGGCAACACCACGCCATTTGGTGGCGCTTCCGACTCCATGATTTCGGTAAAGCCACAACTCACACAACGGCGCTGCACTTGATCACTGCCGCCTTCACTGGGATTACTTGAGGACTCGGATGGCACAGATTCGAGCACTGTCCGATCTAACTCTCGACACTCCGGGCAAACCGCACCAGAAATAAAGCGTTTTGTCGTTTTCAAACCTGAGCTCCTAATCGCTTTCTTAAACTTTGGTATATTTTGTCGGTACTGGGCATAACACCACGCCAAATATTAAAACTTTCAGCAGCCTGCTCCACCAGCATCCCCAATCCATCTACACTGGTGGTTGCGCCTTGGGCATTAGCCCAGCGCGCAAATGCTGCTTTATCACCATAACTCATGTCATAACAAAACGACCCATTGACCAAGGTACTGGGCAGCAGAATTGATTCTGAAGACAGTCCAAGTGAAGTGCTGTTCACCACTAAATCATAAGGCTCGCCGCCACTTTCAGCCAGCACTGAAAGATCTACACAGCCTAGGCGCTCATAACCATGCCGACCCGAAAATAATTCACATAAGGCTTGAGCGTTGGCAAAGGTACGGTTGGCAATGGTCACCTGAGCAGGGTTTGCATCGAGAAGAGGTTCGATGATACCTCGACTCGCACCACCCGCCCCCAAAATCAGGACTCTCTTACTTGCCAGTTGAAAACCGTGGCGTTGAGTTAAATCACGGACAAAGCCTATGCCATCTGTATTGAACCCGGTAATGTTCGTGCCTTCTATGGCGAGTGTATTGACCGCATTAGCCATACTGGCCAGCTCATGGAGATGCGTTGCGCTGTTGAATGCGTCAATCTTAAAGGGCACCGTTATATTCAAACCTTTGCCGCCGCTGCTGACAAAATTTTTGAGAAAAGCGGCAAAATCCGTTAACTCAACTTTTACTTTTTCGTAACTCAGGGGCTCTCCTGTCTGCGCTGCAAACTCTTGATGAATTTGTGGCGACAAGGAATGTTCAATCGGATTGCCGATGACACAATAGCGATCCATATACTGCTTTCCTCTTTGATGGAATTTAAAGCCTTCGGTAAATCCCGGTCTCTGCGTTACTTACAGTCTCTGAAATATTCCCGAGTCACGCACACCGGTTGAAATCCAAGTCTATGGTAAAGCTTTTTCGGCGCCTCGCTAACATGACTGCCAATAAGAAAATCCTTGGCGCCAAGGTTGCTGCAATAAGCAATACAGTGCTCAATAATACTCGAGGCAATGCCTTGGCCCCGATGTGCTGGCAAGGTGAAAAGATCTTCCACCATACCCATGCCATTATCGCTCACAGTACCTGATCCGTACGCTACAGCTTGAGCATCATGATAGCCTAAGAAAAACTGACAGCTAGGCGCCTTGGCCTTATAGCCGGAGACGATGCCAGTGGATACCGCCGTGGACAACGCACCTTGAGTGCGCGCACCCTCCGCATGGTCCGAGAACACTAATTGCAAAAGTAAATCCCACTCGGCTTGTCTAAGCACCGGCACAATTTCGAGATCTTGTCGCAATGACAACTTAGCAGGGCTAACGCGCACCATCTGTAGGGTCGCTTGCAGTTCAACAAAGTCTCTAATCACCAATTCCGCAGCAAATGAATTGGGGGTGCGGGGGTCCATCATAAAGTGCAGGTAGTTTGTGTGTTGAAACACTTCATCGAGTTCGCGGAAAAGTTTCTCTACCTGTTGCGGTAGACTTGCAGCAACCGCATACACTTTGTTTGACGACCAGACGTTAGGGTTATCGTAATCGACAACAGCGGAGCAATGTGACAGACCCAACCGATCAAGGCCTAATTGGCCATGATATGCATAAGTGTCACAAACACGAGTGATAAGATTTACATCCATGTGCATTTTCCCGAAGCTCTAAATTGCTCTACCGCGACCAATACCCTTAATTTTCCACTGGCAGAATCTCATCAGTTCCCTTAACCCTCTAACAATCTCAATGTTGGAGCGGGATATCACGCCAAACCTCAGCTTCAATTGTTGCAACGGCCTAACCCAAGTAGGTCACCGCAGACTTTGCGTGTCTGAACCTTGAAGTTGCAATATTTTGCTAGGGCCGGTTGCTTTGCCGATTTGCCCAGGTAGGACCATATCGACGATGTGCGCAAACTGGGCAAAGGCTTCGGCATAGGTTTTCAGTGGCGGTTTACCCGCCAAATTAAGCGAGGTAGAAGCTATAGGACGGCCCATGTTTGCCGTTATCGCTCTAGCCTGTTCATGGTCGGGCACACGACAAGCTACGGTGGTGCGACCACCGCTGACCCAAGCAGGGTATTCGGTGTCCGGTAAAATCCACGTAACGTGACCAGGCCAGCTATCTTCTATAGTTTGCCGGTCGGTGGCATTAAGTGCTGACAATTGGTCGGCAAAAAATTCCGACGAAGCACCTAAAAGTAACAAGCCCTTATCTTCAGAGCGCGCTTTGATCTTGAGAATTCCCTGCACCGCAGCAAAATTCAAAGGATCACAGGCTAGGCCCCAGACTCCTTCTGTGGCATGAGCCAAGATACCGCCACGCTGCAAAACGTCGACGGCAGCCAAGACATCACTCAAGAGTTAAGAGATTTCTGCACTGAGGCATTTTGTGCTTCAACTTTTTCTCTATTGGCATTTCGATCTGCAACGACCACCTGGTGCAAGTCATCGTTTGCAATGGCCAACATTTGGGCTGCCAAGTAAGCGGCATTCTTCGCACCGGCTTTACCAACGGCTACCGTGGCAACAGGTATGCCGCCTGGCATCTGTACTGTTGACAACAGTGCGTCGAAACCCTGCAGTGGTCCGCTATCAATAGGCACGCCGATAACGGGGCGTTGGGTATGGGCGGCTACTGCACCGGCTAGGTGCGCGGCCATTCCAGCTGCACATATGAAGACTCTACAGCCACGTGCTTCAGCGTCTGCAACGTAATCTGCCGTACCTTGAGGAGTACGGTGGGCGCTGGTTACGCGCACTTCAAATTTGATACCCAAGCT
>CAJJAQ010000049.1 GCA_905182095.1 uncultured Pseudomonadales bacterium
CTTCACCACTCCTTAATAGAGTGCAGTAAATAAAGAATGGGGTGGCTTAGCTACCCCCTTAGGGCAAACAAAACTCCACCACACTTCAATTATTGCCAAGCCCTGATTGGTTTACAACTTCAAAACCTCTCAAAATGTATGAGCTTGCCTATATATGGATAGGTGGGGCTATGGTCACCTGCCGCCCCCTAGCTTTAGAACCTTTAGGGGTAGTCAAAAGGGTAGACACTTTTGCTCCCTTGACAGGCTGCTGAGGCTTTGAAAAGTTAAGTGTCACGTGCGCTAAGGCTTGTAAAGATTCCTAAGTACGGAAGTGATGTAGGCACAGACTTTGAGAAGTAAAAAACACCACGCTTCGTGTAGGTGTATCTGGGATGGGAAATGTCTACCATTGTGTCTACCGCCTTTAGCCATGTTTTGAAAAACACGTGCAATTTCATAGGCTTCAGAAGCTTTAAAGTAGGAAGATGGTACCCGGAGCCGGACTCGAACCGGCACAATATTTCTATCGGTGGATTTTGAATCCACTGCGTCTACCAATTCCGCCATCCGGGCATTTGTAATCTTTCAATCTGCGGTGGAAGACATCCGCAGGTGAGTCTCATCGATGAATAAAGAAATTTCTTTATTCATCTGAAGGGCAGGCATTTTGCCCAAGGCTTTCTCCAGTTACAATAGCACTTTCCTTTATTTGGTCTGTTAAGCCAATGTTTCTTTCCGATTTCGATTATGACTTGCCTGAAAACCTGGTTGCGCAGCAGCCTTTGCCCAATAGGACCGACTCTCGCCTGCTACATTTGACAGTTGACGGGCTCAGCCACGAGCAATTTCCAGATTTGCTCAACCATCTACATGCTGGCGACTTATTGGTGTTGAACGACACTCAGGTGGTCAAAGCGAGGCTCCACGGCGAAAAAGACAGCGGTGGCCTTGCAGAGGTTTTGCTTGAACGCGTAGTTGTCTTGGACGCGAATGTTGCAGATGGCTCTACCTTCACGTCTCACCATGCTTTGTGCCAGGTTCGTGTGAGTAAAGCCCTTCAGCCTGGGCGCTTTCTGCATTTTGCGAAGCAAAAGGTGGAGTGCGTTGGCAGGGAGGGAGAGTTTTACTTACTCAAATTTCCTCAGCCGGTATTTGAGTTCCTTGAAAAGCATGGCGAATTGCCGTTACCACCGTATATCGACAGAGAGGCGGGCAGTGCCATCACTGAGTTTGATGAGGCACGTTATCAAACGGTATTTGCCCATAACCCGGGCGCAGTTGCGGCGCCTACGGCGGGTTTGCACTTTAGCCCTGAACTTTTGTCCGCAGCTGAGGATCTCGGGGTAGACGTGGCTTATGTCACACTGCATGTGGGCGCTGGGACTTTTCAGCCGGTTAGAGTGAACGATGTATCTGAACATCAGATGCATAGAGAGTATTATGAAATTTCTCAAGCGGCTGTTAGCGCCATTGAACAGACCAAAGCTAGGGGCGGGAGAGTTGTTGCCGTTGGCACCACGGTTATACGCACGTTAGAAAGTGCAGCCAAAGAAACTGGGCTGGTCTCTGCCGGCGGCGGTGAGACCCGGTTATTTATTCAGCCTGGGTTCGAGTTCAATGTGGTGGATGCGTTAGTGACCAATTTCCACCTGCCTAAATCTACATTGTTAATGCTGGTGTGCGCTTTCGCTGGCTTTGAATCCATGATTGCCGCTTATAAGGTGGCTGTTAATGAAGGTTACCGGTTTTTCAGTTATGGCGATGCGATGTTCATTGAGCGTTAAATTTTTATATTTTATTTGGCTCTGCGGTGTTGAAAAATGCCGGGGCTTTGACGGTTAAGACTAACCACGAACTAGAAGGGACTATTTTGTTTGATTTGCTTACAACCGACGGGGATGCGCGCAGGGGGCAGTTGACGCTGCCTCATGGGACGGTGCAGACCCCTGTTTTTCAGCCCTGTGGCACATACGGCACTGTGAAGGCGATGACGCCTAAAGACCTGCAACAGACCGGTACGCAAATGCTCTTGGGTAATACCTTTCACTTGATGTTGCGTCCTGGGGACCAGCAGATTCGAGAGCTAGGCGGTTTGCATGAATTTATGCAATGGAAGGGGCCTATTTTGACTGACAGTGGCGGCTTTCAGGTCTTCAGCCTGGGAGAATTGCGTAAACTTAATGAAGAGGGTGTGGTGTTTAGGTCGCCTATCAATGGCGACAAAGTTAAATTGACCCCAGAGTCTTCTATCCGGGTGCAGGGTAGTTTGGGTTCCGACGTGGTGATGGTGCTCGATGAATGTACCGCCCACCCGGCAACACCAAAGCAAGCCAAAGAGTCTATGGAACTTTCATTGCGCTGGGCGCAGCGTTGCCGTGATGCTTTCGACCAAGGCCGTTCGCAAAGTATGAATCCTGGAGCCAAGCTGTTTGGCATTGTCCAAGGCGGCATGTACGAAGACCTGCGCCAGGTTAGCTTGGCTGGTCTAAAGGACATTGGTTTTGACGGCTATGCAATTGGTGGTCTCTCGGTGGGCGAGAGTAAAGAGGATATGGATCGTATTTTGATGGATCTGCTGCCCAGTATGCCCGCTGAAAAACCACGCTATTTAATGGGCGTTGGTACGCCGCAAGACTTGGTCCGTGGCGTCAGCTTAGGCGTAGACATGTTTGACTGTGTGATGCCAACCCGTAACGGACGTAACGGGCATTTATTTACGTCTACAGGAATTGTTAGAATTCGAAACGCACAACACAAAACCGCGGATATTCCTTTAGATGATAAGTGTAGTTGCTATACTTGCGAAAATTTTTCGCGCGCTTATATCCACCATTTGGATCGTTGTGGCGAGATGTTGGGCGCAATGTTGATGACAACGCACAATATTCACTACTATCACAATTTGATGGCTCAATTGCGCACGTCTATTGAAACGGGTACATTTCGCACCCTCGTCAATACCCTTCACAATGAATGGAATGTCAGTACATGAATCTGTTTGAAACTACAGCACACGCCGCCTCTGCCACTGGTCCCGCTGGGGACGCTGGTTGGATAAATTTAGTAATGCTTGGGGGCTTTGTCCTCATCTTCTATTTTCTGTTGATTCGTCCGCAAAATAAGCGCCGTAAAGAACACGAACAACTGGTCACAGCGCTTTCTAAAGGCGATGAAGTGGTTACAGCTGGCGGCATCGTCGGTCAAATAACCAAGGTTGAGGATGATTTCGTCAAGGTTCAAATTAATGAGCAAGTCGAAATGCGTATTCAAAAATCTGCAGTTGGCGCAACACTTCCGAAAGGCACAATTAAGTCTTTAGGCTAAGCGCTTTGCTGAACCGAGATTGATTCGACTTTTGCCTTGAATGCGTCTTACTTGACGTCATTTATGTGAAACATATATTTATGTGCGCTCGCTATCGAGTGCACTGCTTTTTCTCGGTTCGTAACCAACAATTACTGGAGCAGGATTCGTGTCAGAAGGACCCATAGACCCATCTGAGCAAACTACTTTGCTTGGAGTGGCGCCGCGCCGCGGTGCGTTAAACAAGTTTCCACTTTGGCAATATCTGCTCATCGCAATAGTGGTCGGTATCGGTGCAATCTACGCTGCGCCAAATTTATTTCAGCCAGACCCTGCGATCCAAGTTAGGGCTCTAGGTGGCGACCAGCGTATAAGTCAGCGCACTTTGGCTCGGGTTGAAGCTGCTTTAAAGAAAGACAATATTCAGATTATCGACAGTGTGCTGAGTGATGATTCACTGCTGGTTCGTGTTGCCAGTGACGAGGCACAATTGCGGGCTCAAGCGACCATTGCTGCGACACTAAATACCCGCGATGTGAATTTCGTGGTGGCCTTGTCCCAAGCCAGCAATACACCACAGTGGCTGCGCGATATTGGTGGCAAGCCAATGTCATTAGGACTAGATCTGTTCGGTGGCGCGCACTTTTTACTCCAAGTAAACATGAAGGAGTATCTCAAAGGCGTTATGGCAAATTCCGCTGAGGGTATGCGCGATAAATTGATTGAGGAGCGGATACGTTTTTTGCCAGGCAAAGACTGGGTCAAGGGCCAAATCATTCGTATTCCATTTCGTGATGAAGACAGTCGCTCAACAGCTAAAGATGCACTGGTGGACTACCAAGACTTTTTGGTTCAAGACCGCGAGGTTGCCGGTGATCTAGTGCTGCAATTTACTCTCACTGAAGACAAAATTCGTGATCTTGAAGATCGTGCCATCAGCCAAAACTTAACCAGCTTGCGTAAGCGGGTGGATGAGCTGGGTGTTTCAGAGCCCCAAGTACAAAGATTAGGGCGGTCGAGAATTGTCGTGGATCTTCCTGGTATTCAAGACAGCGCCAGGGCAAAAGAGATTCTGAACAAGTTTGCTAACCTAGAATTCCGTTTGGAAGCGTTGCCTAATGCGCGCAAATCCCAGATTGAAAGTTTCCCTTACCAAGGACGCCAACAAGAAATTATGCGGCGTAATATTGTTACCGGTAACAACGTCCAAGATGCCCAGCAATCCTTCGACCCAGATACCAGTCAGCCTCAGGTCAGCATTGAGCTAGACAATGAAGGCGGCCGCAAGATGAATGCGGTGACTAAAGACAATGTCGGTCGCGCCATGGCCATTCTCTTTATTGAGCAGAAGCCTCGAGTCAGAACGGTCAAGGTCGATGGCGAAGAAGTTGAAGAGTTCTACTCTGTGGAAGACAAGCGGCTTATTAGCGTTGCGAATATTCAAAGCGCCTTAGGCTTTAACTTTCGCATCACTGGGCTGGACCTTCGTGAAGCCCAGGATTTAGCACTGCTGTTGCGTGCAGGTGCTTTGGCTGCGCCAATGTACATTGTTGAAGAACGGACTGTGGGTGCCCAATTGGGGGACGAAAATATTCGTCGTGGTTGGCAGTCTGTGGCCATTGGTTTTGCCTTGGTACTGGCGTTTATGCTCTTCTATTATCGTGGCTTTGGTATTGCTGCAAATATTGCTTTGACAGCTAACTTAACTTTATTGGTTGCAATCATGTCTGTGCTTGGGGCGACATTAACGCTGCCCGGTATTGCAGGGATCGTACTAACGGTGGGCATGGCGGTTGACGCCAACGTTCTTATTTTCTCGAGGATTAAAGAAGAATTAGTCAACAATGCGCCGCAACAAGCTATTCAGGCCGGGTTCGATAGAGCCTTGCTGACCATTACTGATGCGAATGTAACGACTTTTTTCGTAGCCATTATCTTGCTCTCTATTGGTAGCGGTCCAGTTCGAGGCTTCGCGGTTACTTTAGCTGTAGGAATTGTTACTTCTATGTTTACCGCAATTTTGGTCACCCGAGCTTTGGTTAATCTTATGTACGGTGGACGCAAGTTAGAGAGTTTGAAAATATGATTGGTTCAAAATTTGACTTCATGGGTCGGCGTAAAGCCGCCACGATAATGTCTGGGCTTTTGATTTTGGCTTCAGTTTTTTCGCTGTCTTTTTCTGGGCTGAATTTGGGGCTAGATTTTACTGGTGGTTCCCTTGTTGAAGTTGGCTCTAGTAA
>CAJJAQ010000050.1 GCA_905182095.1 uncultured Pseudomonadales bacterium
TCTTTTGACATTGAAATTACGCTCAGCGTCAACAGAGACCTCGGCAACTTCAGCAACGTGAGCCGCATGACAGAAGTAAAATGCCAAACCAAGACCAGTACCCTCTGGCATTGTTCTACCCCACCCGGCTTTTGCCGCCGCAAGTTTAATCACATCAATAGCGCGCCCTGTATTCAAAGCTGAAATATTTCCCTCTTTGATCCAGCGTCGTGAACCCATGAGTTCAGTCAAAAATTCAACGTGGTCGCGCTCGGCCAAATTGGCCAGCTCATGAATAAAACTTTGCTCAACAAATGCGTTGGTATTCGACCCCGGCGCACGCCAAGCACCGCAGGCAGTGGCCACGGGCATCATTGTTTGTCTAATACTGGCATTATCAAATGCTACCATAGGCAATTCATTACCACGCAAACCAGAGCCGATCACCGGCTTACCCTTGTCTGCAAAGCCAATATAGTGCTGGTCCCACGCCGCCAGCTTACCGTCTGGACTTACCGCCCCCTTCATATTTTCGAACCCGCCAACTCTGAAGTAGTCATTATGAATATCGTCAGTACGGGTCCATGTAAGTTTCACCGGCAGTCCGCTTTGATGAGATATCGCCATGGCCTCTGCTGCAAAGTCGTGTACCGCCCGTCGACCAAAGCCGCCGCCCATACGCAGGCCATGCACTTTGACGTTTTCTTGCTTAACGCCCAGCATATTTTCAGCAATTTCTTTTACTTGGTTAGGAAACTGACTACCTAACCAAATTTCCATGGAAGCTGGTTTGCCCACAGCGGCCTTTTTGAAATCTACAGTGCAGTTCATCGGCTCCATACAGACATGGGCGACATAAGGAAATTCATAAAACCCATCGAGTACTCGATTACTGCTGTCAGCCAGGGCTTCAACCACCGACGGGCCTGCCAATTTAACTTCGCCGCCACCCTTTGCAGCAATTGCTCGCGCGTCGCTGACCATTTTTGACCATTGATCTGTAGAGGCTTGGCTTTCGTCCCATTTGACTTGCAGCTTGGCCTTAGCAGCAAATACCGACCAAGTATCCTCACCAACAATAGCAACGCCGCCTTGCAGTGCTGCTAAGCCATCTAAAAAGGCCATGGACGCTTTACCTGACCTTGCATCGGGCTGAAGAATAAATGCATCGATCACACCTGCAAGGGCCTTAATTTCAGCTTTATTAAAACTGACCGCCTTGCCGCCTGGTCTAGGGCAGCGGGTATAACTGGCGAACTTCATGCCAGGTGCGTCTACATCAATACCAAACTTAGATTGACCTGTAGCAATGACCAAATTGTCCACACTACCCACAGAAGTACCAATGATTGAGTAGGAACGAGGATCTTTAAACGACAACTGCTCTAGCACTGGAACGGGTTGCTGGGCAGCTACAGAGGCAAGTTGGCCAAAAGTCATGCTGCGACCAGAGCCGTGAATAACTTGGCTTGCCTCAGCCTTAAGATCGCCCCTCTCAACTTCCATTAACTCAGATGCTGCACCAATCAACATTTCCCGCGCGGATGCTCCCATGCGGCGCATGGCGTCAAAATTTCTAGTAACCGACATAGAACCGCCTGAGCCTTGCAACCCGAACTTAACCGGGTCAATCGGCGCAAGAACTACTTCAACATCGTCCCAACTAGCGCCCATTTCCTCTGCAATAATCATGGGCAAAGTGGTTTTGATACCTTGGCCCATCTCAGGGTTTGGCGCATAGATGGTGATCTGACCATCTGAGGCAATTTGTACATAAAAATTGAGTTCGGACGACTTCACTAAAGTTGTAACGTCGTCTTCCATAGCGCTAACAGGCAAACTCAGTTTGAGCACCAAACCACCACCAGCAATGGCTGTAATCTTAAATAAGCTCCGGCGACTAATTTTTTTGCTGTTCATTTAACCGCTCCTCTTCTCTGCGTTATAAAAAGACGCGGCACTGTGCACAGCCTTACGAATTCTGATATATGTGCCACAGCGGCAATAGTTGCCGGCCAGGGCTTGATCAATATCTTCATCTGAGGGCTCACTGTTATTCGATAATAAAGCTGCTGCGCTCATAATTTGCCCAGCTTGGCAGTAGCCACATTGCGGCACATCGTGATTTATCCATGCGGACTGCAACGGATGCAGTTCATCGCCTTGGGCTAGGCCTTCAATGGTCGTCACTGCCCCCACAACTGCTGAGATCGGCAGGACACAAGAGCGAACAGCGACACCGTCAATGTGTACAGTGCACGCACCACACTGCGCAATACCGCAACCAAACTTGGTGCCAGTGAGTTTGAACTTGTCTCGCAACACCCACAGTAAGGGCATTTCAGCGGCAACATCAATTTCTAACGCTTCACCGTTGACACTTAACGTAAACTTACTCATAACCTGTACCTGTGCTGTTTTATCTATAGTTCCACGTGGCAAAGCGCACCGCGCATTGGAAATAATACGTTATAGGCGCGTTTTGCGGAAGCAACTAACATGCCACGCAGTTCGTGTTTTTGCATTGCGGCCTAATCATCAAATCTACTGAAAGCAAATAAGCCGCCGCCCCTAGCTTTGCGTTTAGTTTGGCGCGCCTGCGCGAAGAGTCCAGAACAGACAAGCGCCATAAATATGCCCTTAAAAAAAGGTCGCAGGTCCGGGTATTTGCTGGCCCAAAGGGCTTTTCTCAACGGCGATGACAGGCATTGTCAGCACCATATTTTTTTCGTCAGATCGGCAACCCCAACGCATCAAGGCCCTTGCTTCCTCGGCAACTAAGGCACTTAAGTTTGCACACTTAACCTCATTGTGCGTATGTCTAAGCGAGCAATATGACTGAGCAACGGGTTTAAACAATTAGTTAGGGGCGCAAATAGCGCGCCCTAATCAGCTAAGGCGCTACCTGTACATAATCTCTATGCCCCAATCGGCATAGGTTCCGGTAACGCCACCGAAATTATCCTCCATGTGCAGGGTCCACTCACTCTCTTTTTGTTCGCCATAAAAGGCGCTTACCGGCAAGTGTATGTAGCCGTCATTCGTCAACCGGTTGTTCACCGCTGTCAGTGGCGGTAACAATGAGAGAAAGATATCTTGAGGCAGAGGCAACAGAGCCACCGAAATCCGCAAACTTAGAAATAGACCATCTGCCATCTTCATCAGTCGTCGAACTCGGTTCACCGGAGTTAGGTTGGTGGACCCCATCACCATTGAGATCAACAAATACAAACGCGCCCGCCATGGGAGCTTCAACCACACGCCCCCCTATTTCATCGATGACAGGACACCGTCAGTAGTGAGCGCGAAGAGCCCTTGATCGTCGCCAGAGACTATGGAAAAACTGAGGGTATCAGCGTCGGCATCTGTAGCGCTGATTGATCCCAAAGCACTAGTCCCTCCGATGGCTCCCAAAGCCCCGGAACTAGTGATTACCGGCGCCCTGTTCTCTGCAGTAGGTGTGGATGTTGGTGTGGGCACAGCCGCGTTGGTGCTGCCACCGCCACCGCAAGCTGCCAGCAAACAAGAGATCAAAAGACTATATATGGCTCGCATTAATTTCCCTTGATCTAGTCGGTAATTTTTCTTTACTTTGGTAAATGAGAATCAGCGAGCGTCATGTTTTGATTCTACAACCTAACTGTCCACTGGATAGCTGAATGTACACCAAAAGTATCTACAAAGAGTAGTCGCCATTTACAAAACTTCTGCATTTAGCACAGGCGCGCCGAATTGTGGCCCTCCAACTTTGTCTTACCCAACCGTGTGAGCTGACTGTTTGTACAAATATAATTACGGCGCCTTTCTGTATTAGAAAACAGAGCCCATTAACCAATGCTTCAAATAGTCCTGATGCATAAGTAGCGCGGCGCACAGGCCTGGCGACAGCCTTTAATTAACTTTGTGATTTCTTGCTAAGTCCTGGGTGTTGTAGATGTATTGGCGGGGCATTGCTTGATAGGATGTATTTTTTATTAACATGCAAAAAATCATGAACGATCTCATTCTCCATCAATATGCCGCCTCGCCATTCTCAGAAAAAGTTCGTTGCTTATTAGGCTACAAGCAACTTAGCTATCATGCCGTAGACATACCGGTAATTATGCCGAAACCAAATCTTATGACGTTAACCGGCGGCTATAGAAAAACACCGGTATTGCAGATTGGCGCAGATATCTATTGTGACAGCGCGCTTATCTGCCGTTTGATCGATAGTCTTTATGCAAAAAATTCGGTTTATGTTCCCTCACAGATGGCCACACTAGGGGCAGCCTCTCATTGGATTGATACATTTTTATTTAAGGTCAGCGTTGCTGTAGCATTTCAGCCTAAGGCCCTGGCGAGTAGTGATCTGTTCAGTGACCCGGCCACCGCCGAAGCTTTTATGGCAGACAGGGCGGACTTCAGTAAAGGGTCCACCGCATTAGGGCTCGATCTGAGTGTTGCTTTAGCGCATTGGCTAATGCATATGCAACGCCTGGAAGATCAATTATCTGCGGCCAATTTTATTGGCGGTGCCAACCCAAACATCCTCGACTTTTCAACTTATCATTGCTGTTGGTTTGTGTACAAAAACGAAGTACTAAAATCTGACCTGCAAGGTTTTCCAGCGCTTACTCAGTGGATGGAGCGAATGGCGGCATTTGGCCATGGCAATCCAGCGACCATAACCGGTGACACTGCCGTTGAAATTGCCCGTAGTAATGTTTGCGCCGCCGAAGCAAAGGTTACAGCCATAGCTGGCGAGGAATTGTCCTTAGGCGACACAGTTGAGGTGATGCCAATTGACTATGGGTTTCAACCTACCCAGGGAGAACTGCTAGTCGCCTCCATTGAAGAGCTGGTTGTAAAGCGAGTGGACCCGCGGGCAGGCGAAGTAGCCGTACATTTTCCGCGTCTAGGCTTCCAGGTTAAGAAAGTTACTGAGTGATATTCCGACCCGCTTTAATCAACGAAACCCTACCCAAATCTAACTAGTCGGTTCGTGGACATTGGAACAATTCATTAAAGATCGGAGAAATTACTAGCCGTTAGCTATTTGTGTGTGATGCCTGGACGAACACCAAAACGCAGCGCGTCATGGTTGAAACTTGGCCCAGGCTACAAGCCTTTTTTTCGACGAAAAAAGGTCAATCGCCCTTGGATTAGTAAGGCGTGCCATAACCCATTATTAGTTACCTATGGGATTTATGCTTTGCTACGTTTATAGCTACGTTGATAACTACTTTTATAACTAATTTATAACTACGGGTAGCAATAGAGTGACTAGTAATGAGACTAAGCCGTAATCTGCAGTCAGTCGGTCTAAGGTACCCGCCGAATGAAAATGGACTAAAATACCGCCATCGGTGGTCCCATAATCTTCGGTTACAGGATCTTAAACCGCACGAAGTGTTGACGCTGAGTTACTAGATGTGGCCGGCCTGCCCGCCGTCTACTTCTATAGCAGTCCCATTCACATATGAAGCGGCCTTTGAACTTAAAAATACAATGAGTGCCGCAACTTCTTCTGAAGTTCCGTAGCGCCCCACTGGCACTCCGCGGCCATTATTAGCAATCACTTCATCAGCAGTTTTACCCGACGCATCTGCAATTTCTCCCGCTGCGCGCTCCCACATCGCAGTATGTATTAAGCCCGGCAACACGGCATTTACTAAGACGCCATCTGCACCATACTTACGGGCTAAAGACTTGCTCAGAGAAATCATGGCGGCTTTGGTAGTCCCATAATCGATTAACGCTGCATTGGGGTACTTGCCTGCAGAACTTGAGATCATTACTACTCGACCCCATTTATTTTTCCGCATGTCGGGCAAAAACGCGCGTGTGCAACGTACTGCAGACAGCAAATTAAGTTCATGAAGGTCGCGCCAATCGTCGTCGGACATATACAAAAAATTTCTAGACGGCGAAGCACCAACGTTATTTATCAGTATGTCTACACTCCCAGCAGCAGCAACATTTTGTATGAAAGCATCTGTAGATGCTTGATCACCCATATCAGCCACGTGACCACGAATAGTTCCGCCGCCGCTTTGGTAAGACACTAATTGGTCGATGGCTGCTTGATTGCGTGCGCAAAAAACCACATCCGCGCCATGGTCAGCAAGCGTCTTAACCACTGCGGCACCAATACCTAAACTCGCTCCTGTAACAACAGCTCGTTTGCCAGACAAATCAAGATTAATCATCAAGTACTCCTTTTTTGGTTTCTCCATAGGGAGATCATATAAAAATTCAAAATCCCAAACATGACAGGTTCACATTAATAATGTAATCAGCTATTTAAAAGCGGCTAAACTGACTCCACCGTGTCAGCAATTACAAAGTGCAGCGCAAGGACAAGAAAACTACCCCGATAAACAATCTTTCTTACCGTTCGTGTATGACCCTTGTTGCTTCCCGGCAAATGGAACACCCAAGAAGTTATTACAGTAAAGACCGTTTCTTGCAACCAGTTCACGAAAAGTCTCACCCCACTTGGCACTACAAAAGCCAACAAAATTAAAACGGCGGTGCATTTTATCCTTTAACCAACAATTTTTATAATTATTCTCAATACATATCGAAGTTAGATATCGAAGTTAGATATCCAGCATTTGAAATGTCTTCAGGCAACATTCGTTTTACGAAGATGTCATTGTTGTATTTGGCTCTTTCATAGCCATTAGCTTCCGCAATATTCCACCACATATGCGCGTAGATATTGTCTTGAATAACTCCTTGGCCTTTGGCATACATCAAACCTAAGTTGTACTGAGCCTCCGCATTGCCCTGCTCAGCAGCAAGCGTATACCATTTAACAGCTTCTTTGGCGTCTCCTATTACTTGAGCGTAGATCACACCAAGGTTGTGTTGAGCGTCGACATAACCCTGCTCAGCCAAAGGCTTCCACTCAGCCAGGGCGGTATCGTAGTCACCAGCGCCATAAGCTGCCAAACCTTTATCAAAGTCAGCAGCCCAAGTAATGGAACAGGAGAGGATTATTAGTGTGGCTAGAATCAAATGCTTCATAGAAAAAATGACTGCTTAACGAGATGTGCATTAACCATAGCAAACGCAGGCGATCCGATGAACATCGCAGTACATTAAAAGTTTACAACCAAGTTAGGAGTGAACGCTTATGTAGACGCCCACAGAGACTCATGCAGCCATTTCAGGGGCAGCTTGTTCGATAGGGGTTTTTAAGGTCTCAAATAGGCTGTAAAAGCCTTGTCGAACCCGGCCAGATTTTCATAGCTTGTCAACTTTGAATCTTCGCTTAACATCACACACAACTGCATCAGTCCAAACTCTAGCTTTTCTCCAAAGTAACAACTACAGCCTCCTTCTCCACACCCTTAGTAGTCCAATCCATTCTTACGGATCTAATATTACTGGTACCTTTGAGCACATATCGAAATGCTCTAGCCAACATAAGTTCAATTGTTGCTTTAGCAGGTGCAGCAATAATTATTTTTTTATGTACCGTTAACACAGGTATGCCTAGGTCTGTAGCCATACGTAGAACATGCTGCACGATTGTGCTGTCTATAAGGAGTAGCGAACCCCATTGAGCAATAGATACCGCAGCTTCAAATCTTGGATGTATAAGGATGAAGTTATCTATGAGGCCCCTATATCGGCTCACATACTTGTCCAACTGAGAAAAAAGATCTGCTAACGCGACGCAGACATTTACTCCACGAATTCATCATCTTTCAGGGATTAACATGAAGTCCAATCAAAAGGAGATAGATCGTGAAAAAACTCAAACTTACACTCATTACAGCAATCGCGTTTTGCAGCACATTAGCCTTCACTACGGTTGCATTTGCGGGTCATCACGAAGAAGGTGAAATGATGCCGGGAACCGTTATTGATATAGCTGTCGCTGCAGAAGCAACGTCTACACTTGTCGCTGCGGTAAAAGCTGCAGGATTGGTTGACGTTCTTTCCGGCGAAGGCCCGTTTACAGTTCTAGCGCCAACAAATGAGGCTTTCGCTAAGCTACCAGAAGGCGTTTTGGATGGACTGTTAGCAGACCCTGAAGCTTTGGCCGGTGTTTTGAAAGCTCACGTAGTTGCAGGCAAAGTTAAAGCTGCGGACGTCTTGACTGCAGATAAAGTCGAAACGCTAAACGGGACCTATGCTGTAGTAGTAACAGACGGTCACGTTTCTATCGCTGGTGCTAAAGTCATAGCGACTGATTTGATGGCAGCAAACGGCGTTGTACATCTAATAGATACGGTGATAATTCCAGAATAAATCACAGCGATTTGACTACTAATGATTAGCCCTACTTGAGCAATCAACTAGGGCTTTTCCTAAAGATAGCGCCTATGCTCCCGTGTTTGTAACTACCGCTTCTGATGAATAGCTAGCTCTCATGGTGAAAAGTCTAAAACCAACACCAATGTGTCTCTCTACTGCTACCCAGCAGTCTAACTCTTACCTTTAAAAAACCAACAGTTCGCCCACCCCACTTTCTAATGTCTCTCAATGGTAACTACCAATATTAGTGTATAGCTACAAATGCCCCCGGCGGTCTTTAAAAGACCCGCATTTGGTTAAACTAAAGCGGTAGATAAAACGGTAGATGCTTTTGTGCCCTTGCCTGCTAAAGGAGACTTTGGATGATGCGAGTTTTGAAATAATGATGTCTTAAATCTGAGGGTACAGACTTTGAGAAGTAGTACACACCACGTTTGGTGTAGGTGTACTTGGGTTGGAAAGTGTCTACCGCCCCTGTGCATGTTTTGAAAAACACGTGCAATTTCAAAGGCTTTAGAAGCTTTAAAGTAGGTAAATGATGCCGGAACGCAGGACCACCCGCCAAGAAGTACCTTATAAAACGTAGCTCTGATAGGCACTTTTATGTAGCTCCAGATATGTTTTAGAAACTTTTTTAGAAACTTT
>CAJJAQ010000051.1 GCA_905182095.1 uncultured Pseudomonadales bacterium
GAAATGGATCGTTATGGTCAGAAAAACAATCGCGGCTATTACATCTACCCAGAAGGCAGCAGAGCTGGTCAAGCTGACCCCGAAGTTGTAGCACTGGTTGAAGAAACCTCTGCTGAACTTGGCATAGAGCGTCGCAGCATTGAGGACGAAGAAGTACTCAAGCGTTGCTTGTACCCTCTTATCAACGAAGGTGCGCGCATATTAGAGGACGGCATTGCTATTCGCCCATGTGACATAGACATTGTTTACATCAATGGTTATGGCTTCCCTGAAGTAACAGGCGGACCTATGTTTTGGGCTGACCAAATTGGCTTAGAAAACATTCTTGCTGATATCAAGGGCTTCCAACAGGAATACGGCGGCGCAATTTGGGAACCAGCTCCGTTGTTAGAGCGTTTAGTTGCTGAAGGCAAAACCTTTGCAAGCTTGCAAGGCTAGCCTGCAAAGCTAACTAACCAAGTAAACAACTTGGTTAACTGAGACAACCTGCTCTGCTCATTTGTGGCGAGAGCAGGTGTTTTCAAAAGCGCTTTTAGAATCATCCACTTTTGGGAGAAAACGATGATTACCCAAGGCATACACCACGTATCAATAAATGTTACCGATGTAGACGGCGCCAAAGAATTTTATGTTGATGTGCTAGAACTGGTAGACATGCCAAGGCCTGACCTAGGCTTCCCTGGCGCATGGTTACAAGCCGGCCAGCAAGAAATACACCTATTGGGCATAGACAGCGGCCAACCGCTGAAAGAACAACACTTCGCTTTCTTGGTCGATGATATAGATCAGGTAACCTGCCAGCTGGAAAAACACGGCATTAAGTTCAGCAAAGAGATGAACATTCCTAACGTGTGCAGACAAATATTTGCCCACGACCCCAGCGGCAACATGATCGAATTCAATCAACGAATAACCGGCGGGTAGAGAAAATTTTATCTGTGCAAACATATAACCTATTGCCCCGCCTCATTCAGATTGGCGTTGCAATTCTAGGCCTAGTCCTGGCGCCTAGTGTTTTTGCCCACGGCGTTGCCGAAGGTGATGCAAGCTTTTTGCAAGGTAAAGAAGGTTTCCATTTTTGGCCCTATTTCTATTTAGGTGCCAAACATATGGTCACCGGTTACGACCACTTATTGTTTTTAGCTGGCGTGATATTTTTTCTTTACCGACTAAGAGACGTTGGCATTTACGTCACCCTTTTTGCCATTGGCCACAGCCTAACGCTTATCATTGGGGTTTGGTTCGACATCCCAGCCAACGCTTACATAATTGATGCAATCATCGGCTTTTCTGTGGTTTACAAGGCCTTTGAAAACCTCGGCGGCTTTCAGCGTTTAGGTATAAATCCTAATACCCAATTGGCAGTACTTATTTTTGGCCTATTTCACGGCTTTGGTTTGGCCACCAAATTGCAAGAAATCAGCCTTTCCCAAGAAGGACTGTTGGCGAATTTGGTGGCTTTCAATGTAGGTGTAGAGGTGGGTCAACTGCTAGCGCTGCTGGCTATCATCGCGCTCATGGCTGTTTGGCGAAGACAAAGTTCATTCGGCCGCCAAGCAATAGTTGCCAATATCGCCCTGATGTTTGCCGGCTATCTATTGGTGGGTTATCAATTATCAGGGTTTTTCTTGATCAGTTAATTAGGTAATACTGGGTCGCACGTGAGAGGAGAACGTAAATGCAAGCGCAAAATTTATTCGACGCCGCCGAGCAACTAGGCAAGCAATTTTCTGCGCGCAGCGCAGAGTTCGAAAAAGCCAGACGCTTGCCCAAAGACGTCTCCAACGCAATGGCCGCCGCTGGTTTTTACCGCATGTACGTGCCCACACAAATCGGCGGACTTGAAACCTCCCCTGCTGACAGCGCCAGGGTGTTTGAACGCCTAGCTCAAGGCGACGCAGCTTGCGGATGGGTGGCATTCATCGCGGCCACCAGTGGCTCCACCTTGGCGCGCATCCCTGTTGATACAGCAAAAGCCATATTCACTACCCCTGAAACCATGATCGCTGGTGTATTTGCGCCAACGGGTAAAGCCATTCAAAACGAAGATGGGTTTAAAGTCTCGGGCAAATGGCAATGGGGATCTGGTACACAAAACGCAGATTGGGTATTAGGCGGCTGCAGTATTTTGAATGCTGCCGGCGAGCTACTTAACGACAAAGCACCTACCAGCATGTGCTTAATGCCTGCAAAAGCCATTGAATTTGCTGACACCTGGCATGTCAGCGGCCTGCAAGGTACCGGCAGCACCGACTACGGTGTCAGTGACCTGCAGATTGGTGGCGAGCATGTGGTTGGGTTTGCAAAGCACACGCCCCCTGCTGGCCCGTTGTTTCAATTCCCACACTTTACTCTACTGGCATTAGGCATTGCCGCTGTGGCGATGGGTATTGCCAGAGCTGCCGTTGATGAACTCGTTACCTTAGCTGAGAGTAAAAAGCGCGTGGGCACCAACAGCACGCTGGCTACACGCCCGCACACACATATTGAAGTAGCGCGCGCAGAAGCGACTTTGCGCAGTGCGCGAGCATTTTTCTATGACGCAATAGATACCGCTTGGTCTGCAGCCGTTCAAGGCAATAAGGTGACCTTGGATATGCGGCGAGACATTCGTTTGGCAACTACCCATGCTGTGGAATCTAGCGTTAAGGTAGTAGACGCCATGTACACCTTGGGCGCAGGCAGTGCGGTTTATCACAATTCAAAATTGCAGCAGCACTTCCGCGACGTGCATATGACCACTCAGCACATCATGGTGGCGCCAAGTACGCTTGAGCTGACTGGACGTTTGTATTTAGGTGTGGAGAGCAATACAGCGACGCTGTAAAAATTGGGAGCCAAACTCAATACTGACCGCAACCGTTGCACTAGGGTTGTCAGTGCAGGCCATTTGTTAAAGCTATTTGTTCAAGCCTTCTCAAGAGCACATTGCTCTTGAGACACGCGCTCAATTGTTTAGCTCAGTATCCAACCACCATCTACTTCAATTGTAGTACCGGTAACAAAGTCGTTTTCAACTGCAAAAACGATGGCTTTGGCTACTTCATCTGACGTGCCAGCACGAGGAATTAAATTTTTACCCGTGGCGCCAGCCAGCATTTTGCCTCTCGCTTCAGCATCATCACCAAACATCGGTGTATCAATTACCCCAGGGCTGACCACATTAATGCGCTTGGGTGCCAGTTCTGCGGCTACCGCGCGGGAGAACTGCTCTACGGCTCCGCCTACAGCGGCGATAGCTGCCTGACCTGGCTTAGCACGACGTGCTGGCGCGCCACTAACCAACACAATGCTGCCGTGTTCTGAAAGGTGTTCTGCGCCTAAACGCACAACATTGGTATAGCCCCAGAGCTTGTCAAAAGAACCTTGGAATCCGGCCATGTCCATTTTCAGGAATGGTCCTGCGGCCCTACTGCCACCGGTAGCAGCAGAAATGAGTATGTCGAAGGGTCCTTCCGCTTGAAACAAAGCAGTTAACGCATCGGCGTCTCGCACATCACAGCCACGCAGAGTAACACCGGAAATGTCACCAGCTTTGCTTGGGTCTCGGCTGATCGCCACAACATCTGCGC
>CAJJAQ010000052.1 GCA_905182095.1 uncultured Pseudomonadales bacterium
CTGGAACAACCAAAGGAATCTCATCGTCGTAACGAAAGTGTGAAGTGTTGTCGATGACCACGCACCCTTGAGCTGCGGCTTTCGGCGCAAATTCAGCAGAAATATCTCCGCCAGCGGAAAACAGACCTATTTGAGTTTCGCTAAAATCAAACTCGTCCAAACGCTTGATCATGATTGATTTGCCATGAAACTGCAGGCGCTTACCTTCAGATCGCTCTGAAGCCAACAAGAACAGCTCGCGCACCGGAAACTTACGTTCCTGCAATATTTCTAATAATGCCTCGCCCACAGCGCCAGTAGCACCCGCAATCGCAACATTCACACCATCTTCTAAATACACGTTATTACCTTCGCTATAATTTTAAGTCAGGCCCATTGGTCCCAACTTGAATGAATCGGACTAAAGACGCTCTATGACCAGCTCACCCATGGTACGGCAACCCACTACGTCATCATTAGGGCCGGCAATATCCGCTGTGCGATAACCTTCGGCAAGCACTTCGGCCACAGCTCTATCAATGCTGTCTGCTGCGGCTGGAAGATCCAGGCTGTAGCGAAACATCATCCCTACAGAAAGAATTGTCGCTAAGGGGTTGGCCAGATCTTTGCCAGCAATATCTGGCGCTGTGCCATGTACAGGTTCGTAAAGCCCAGTACCACTGGCAGACAACGATGCAGACGGCAACATGCCCAAGCTTCCGGTCAACATAGCGGCAACATCGGATAAAATATCGCCGAACATATTAGTGGTCACAATGACATCAAACTGCTTTGGCTCGCGCACTAATTGCATCGCCGCGTTGTCTACATACATGTGAGATAGTTCAACGTCTGGATAATCGCTAGCGATGGAGTTAACCACTTCCCGCCAAAGCTGGCTGACCTCAAGGACATTGGCTTTGTCCACAGAACACAGGCGCTTATTTCTCTTACTGGCTAACTCAAAACCACTGCGCGCAATACGCTCGATCTCATGCTCTGAATAAACCATGGTATTAAAGCCAACGCGCTCGTTGTCACGGGTTTCAATACCTCGGGGTTCACCAAAATAGATACCGCCAGTTAACTCACGAATAATTAGGATGTCTAGGCCAGCAACAAGCTCTGGCTTTAGTGACGATGCACTAGCCAAAGGTGCTGAGAGTAAAGCCGGACGTAAGTTTGCGAACAAACCTAAGCCCTGACGCAAACCCAACAGGCCTTTCTCTGGTCTAGAGGCCATGGGTAAATTATCCCATTTGGGTCCGCCCACACCACCCAACAGTACCGCATCTGCTGCCTTGGCAAGCTCTAAGGTTTCTGCGGGTAAGGGGTCACCGCAGGCATCGATAGCAACGCCGCCGACCAAACCTTGAGTCACGGTAATTTCGCAGCCTTCCTGCTTTGCAGCCACATCCATCACGGCAATAGCTGGCGCAACCACCTCCTGACCAATGCCATCTCCAGGCAGTACGAGTACATTTTTACTATTCATATTTTTTTCCTAAGCGTTCTTTCTTACAAACTCTTTACTGATTGTCCGCTATGCAAGCTGACATTCCAGCACACGACAGAACATTAATCATTCATTAGACGGTTCGTCGCCGCGCAACCATTTTTAACCTCTAAACAGGCTTTTAACCTCTAAAAAGCCAGGGCTGACTGGTTTTGTGTTTTGCTTCAAAGGTTTCAATCAATTCCACTTCTTCAAGGGTCATGGCGATATCGTCCATACCATTGAGCATTTTTTGCTTCAATGCTGAATCTATCTCGAAGTCGTAGACGCGCTCACCGTCCGTTACAGTTTGGCTTTCCAGATCAATCCGCAGAGTGAAATCTCCGTTTGACTTGGCAATCAATTCTTCAACAATTTTTGCTTCTAAAACAATGGGTAATACACCATTCTTAAAGCAGTTACCGAAGAATATATCGGCAAAACTTGGCGCAATAACTGCTCTAAACCCGAACTCTTTAAGAGCCCAAACAGCGTGTTCACGAGACGAACCACAACCAAAATTATCTCTGGTCAAGAGGATTCCTGCGCCCTGATATTGTGGCAGATTGAGGACAAACTCGTGGTTAATCTGACGTTCATTTGGGGTCATTCCCATAGTACCTTGGTCGAGAAACCTCCAGGCATCAAATAGATAATCACCAAATCCAATGCGTTTAATAGACTTTAAATATTGCTTGGGAATAATTTGGTCCGTATCCACATTGGCTCGATCTAGCGGCGCCGTCATAGCTTCAAGTTGCGTAAACGCATCCATTAGTTAATCTCCCTAACGTCAACAAAGTGGCCTGCTACCGCAGCTGCAGCTGCCATGGCAGGGCTAACCAAATGAGTCCTGCCGCCATAACCCTGGCGTCCTTCAAAATTCCTATTCGAGGTGGAGGCACAATGCTCACCGTCGCCTAATTGATCGGGATTCATGCCTAAGCACATTGAACAGCCCGCCGCCCGCCACAAAAATCCTGCTTGGATAAAAATATCTGCCAAGCCCTCTTTTTCTGCTTGTGCCTTTACCAAACCTGAGCCTGGCACAACCAATGCTTCCTTCACACTGTCGGCTTTACGACCGCCTTGAATGGCCGCAGCCGCAGCGCGCAGGTCTTCAATCCGGGCATTGGTACAAGACCCGATAAATACTCGGTCAACCTTAATGTCGGTAATTTTCTGACCCGGTTGCAAATCCATATACTTCAGCGCATGACCCGCTGACTCGGCTTGAATAGGATCTACCATGGCTGCTGGATCAGGCACACTACCATCGATACCGCATACCATTTCAGGAGAAGTACCCCAGCTGACTTGCGGAGCAATGCCTGCTGCATCAATGTGCAAGACAGAATCGAAAACTGCCTCGTCATCACTGACCAATGTACGCCAATATGCCACAGCCTGGTCCCACACCTCTGCTTTCGGCGCAAAGGGTCGGCCCTTAACATAATCAATAGTGGTGTCGTCCACAGCAACCAAACCCGCCCTCGCACCGGCTTCAATGGACATATTGCATAATGTCATACGGCCTTCCATAGATAAGTCGCGAATCGCTTGGCCACGATATTCAATAGTGTGGCCGGTAGCGCCAGCAGTGCCAAGGCGTCCAATAATAGCTAGAACAAGATCCTTTGCAGTGACGTGGGCGGCCAATGTGCCACTGACCTCTACGGCGAAGTTCTTGGCTTTATTCTGCACCAAGCACTGAGTCGCCATAACATGCTCTACTTCAGATGTGCCTACGCCCTGAGCCAATGCCGCAAAAGCTCCGTGGGTGGACGTGTGCGAGTCGCCACAGACAATGGTCATACCCGGCAGTGTTGCCCCCTGCTCTGGGCCAACCACGTGCACAATGCCCTGGCGAACGTCTTGGATATCGAATTGCTCAACGCCAAACTTTTTACAGTTATCGTCTAGAGTCAGCACCTGGGTTAACGCCACTTCGTCCTTAATCCCCGACAAACCCAACTCACGACCATCTGTGGGCACGTTGTGATCTGGGGTCGCAAGGTTTGCATCTACCCGCCACAAAGGCCTATTGGCCAACTGCAATCCTTCAAAAGCTTGCGGAGA
This sequence comes from uncultured Pseudomonadales bacterium, assembly GCA_905182095.1. GTDB lineage: Bacteria > Pseudomonadota > Gammaproteobacteria > Pseudomonadales > Azotimanducaceae > UBA4421. The sequence goes on from CAJJAQ010000052.1 coordinate 3,554, forward strand.
AGTGACTTCGTGCAGCAATTGCAAATCTATGTAGAGCAGGCTATTACCGTCAATTCTTTGGCCTACATCGTGTGCCTGCCAAATTTTGTCATAAAGTGTCTGGGCCATAATCATGGACTCTCTGAGAAATTTGGCGGCAGTGTATGATTTGCTTAAGTATAAAACAAACGTATAATTTTTATGTTTTTCATAACCATATGGAATGCATTAATCAAATGAGCGCAGATCTATGCAATTAGTTGAACTCAAAACTTTTCTCGCTGTGGCTGAAGAAAAATCCTTTTCCGCAGCGGCCCTGCGTTTATATATTACCCAGCCAGCAATCAGTAAGCGTATTCAATCCTTAGAGAATCACCTTGGCACATCCTTGTTCGACAGAATTGGCAAGAGAGTCTATCTCACCGAGGCAGGCACCCTGCTCATTGACCGCGCAACGGCAATATTGCGCCTAGCCAAGGACACTGAAAAGGAGATATTTAACCTCAACGACACCATCAGTGGCCGGCTTAATCTGGCCACTTCACACCATATCGGGCTGCATCGCCTAGCCCCGGTACTAAAAGATTTCAGCAAACGCTACCCGGAAGTGCAGCTAGACATTCAATTTGAAGACTCGGAAGTTGCCTACCAAATGGTTCGATCAGGCCAAGTGGAATTAGCAGTGGTCACCCTCAACCCCGATCAAACGGAATTAGATGCGGACCTAATTGCCACCCCGGTATGGCATGACCCGCTAGTATTTGTCAGCGCTGAAGCAGCAGCCGAGCAAACCACTATGCAAATGCTCGCTAGCCAGCCATGCATTTTGCCCGGCCTGGCTACTTATACTGGGCGTATTGTGATGGATCGCTTTAACAACGCAGGACTGGCTCTGCAACCCACGTTGTCAACAAACTACCTTGAAACCATTGGCATGCTGGTCAGTGTAGGTCTGGGATGGAGTGTACTACCGCAAAGTATGAAGGGGGATTTAACTGCATTGGAAGTAAACTGCGAACCTATTTATCGAACTTTGGGCAGCGTCATCAACGGCAAACGCACCCTAACCAATTCTGCATCAGCATTCCTAACCGTACTCGACGATTATGTTTTCACCAACAGAGCCAACCAAGAATAACCCAATACCCTGTAGGTAAAGGCCTATCTCACGCCAGGTGCTGTACCCATTTGACCGCGATGCCGGAGTAAGTGATCCATCAACACCAAAGCCACCATAGCCTCACCGATTGGCGTAGCGCGAATACCGACACATGGGTCATGGCGACCTTTAGTTATGACTTCAACGGGGTTGCCGTGGACATCAATAGATTGGCCTGGGGTGGTCAAACTACTGGTGGGCTTCAAGGCCATCTTCAATATTATATCCTGACCTGAAGAAATACCGCCCAAGATGCCGCCGGCATGATTGCTGGTAAAACCGTTGGGTGTCATCTCATCGCGGTGTTCGGTGCCGCGCTGGCCAGAGACCGCCATACCATCACCCACCTCGACACCCTTCACCGCATTGATACCCATGAGCGCACTAGCGAGGTCGGCATCAAGACGACTGAAAACCGGCTCGCCCAGACCTACGGGCACACCTTTGGCTAACACAGACACCTCAGCACCAATGGAATCGCCTTGACGGCGCATATCATCTATTAGTTTAGCTATCTCTTCTAACTTACTGGAATCTGGGCAAAAAAATGGATTTTCATTCACAATACTTAGATCAACTGGCTCAGGTCTGATATGCCCTATGGCAGACAAATAGCCTTGAATAGAAATACCACATTGTTCCTTCAGATACTTTTTCGCGACGGCACCTGCGGCAACTCGCATGGTGGTTTCTCGCGCAGACGAACGACCGCCACCACGATAGTCTCGAATACCGTACTTATTTTGGTAGGTGTAATCTGCATGGGCCGGACGAAATATGTCTTTGATGGCACCATAGTCTTTGCTCTTTTGGTCTTCATTTTCCACCAACAAACCGATAGGTGTGCCGGTAGTACGACCCTCAAATACGCCGGACAATATGCGCACGCGGTCGCCCTCTTTGCGCTGGGTGGTATATTTGGACTGGCCGGGTTTGCGGCGATCTAGATCTGGCTGAATGTCCTCTTCGGTCAATTCCAATCCAGGGGGACAACCATCAACAATCGCGCCCAAGGCAATGCCGTGACTTTCGCCAAATGTCGTCACTGTAAAGAGTTGCCCGAAACTATTACCAGCCATTTATTATCCTTTAGTTAGCCTACTGTCTATTGTTGCGTGTCATTGTGTATTAATGAGCCGAAGACTAGTTTTTGCGTCCAGTAGTATGAGAACACAAAGCCTCACCTTCAAGTAAAAACACACCCTCCCCACCATGAGGCAAATCAAGCCAGACAATAGGCAACTCACTGTGCTTGCGATTCACAGCCCCGGAACTTGCACCCACCTCGCACACAAAGGCACCGTCAGCCGCCAATTGATCCGGCAAAACACGCAGAAACTCATCAACTAGTAGCAGGCCATCATCGCCGCCGGCCAACCCCCTTGTGGGCTCATGAAGGTATTCTGGGGGTAGCACCTGCATGTCTGCTTTATCGACGTACGGAGGATTGGTAATGATCAAATCCCAACCGGGCTCAAGGTCTGCAAACAGTTGGGTCGCATCGCCCTCAATTACCGTCACACGGTCCTCTAGGGCATGCAATAGAACGTTCTCGCGAGCTAATGAAGCGGCAGTCGGGTCCAGCTCGAGCAACGTCACCTGCGCATCTGGAAACCTATGAGCGGCAACAATGCCCAAACAGCCACTGCCGCTGCATAAATCTAAGATGCGCCTTACCTGTTTGGGCAACCAAAGTTGCTCTGCAGCATCAATCAAATAGCCAATGGGGGATCGAGGCACCACCACGCCAGGTTCGAGCAAAAACTCATAGCCCATAAACTGGCAACAGCCGAGTAAATAAGCCAACGGTACACGCCGCTCAATACGTTGTGCGCTCAGCGCAAAAATTTCATTAACCTGCTCCGGGCTAACTGATAAAGACAATGAAGATTCATCATCGTCGCAATCAGTCATCCACAGAACCAAATATACCGCCTCGTCCCAAGCGTTATCAGTGCCATGGCCATAACTGAGGCTGGCATCAGTAAAACGCTGATGAATCTGCTCAATGAGTTGACCCACGGTGATTGCTGTTGCTTGGGTCATTTGACCACCTCACTTGATGCAGCATTGAGCCAGTCCGCGGGGTCGGCAAATTCAACGTCTGCGCCTTCGCTGCTGCCCATCAATTGACTGATGACTTCACTGATACCCGCGCCTTGATAAAGAATTTGGTATAGACCATCGACTAAGGGCATATAAACCTCAAGCTGTTTGCTCTTGGTATAAACAACTTCCAAGGTAAACACCCCCTCAGCCAACTTACCAAGATCATCGGAAGCCTGCTCAACAGACATGCCTTGAGCGACTTTAAAGCCCAGTTGATAGTTGCGGCTTAACGGCGAGGAACAGGTGACTAAAAGATCACCAACACCGGCTAAGCCTAGAAAAGTAAAGGGGTTTCCACCCATGCAAGCTGCAAAACGACTCATCTCCGCCAAGGCCCTGGTAATCAATAAGCCGACCGTATTTTGTCCCACTCCCAAGCCCGCTGCGAGGCCACAAATAATGGCGTAAATATTCTTTAGCGCGCCAGCCAACTCAACGCCATAGACATCAGAACTGGCGTAGACCCGCAACGTATCACTGCGCATCACCTCTTGAACCAGACTCCCAGCAGCGGCATCACGGGTAGCTATAACGGTACCCGTGTATTGCTGATCGGCAATTTCCTCAGCAAAATTTGGTCCGGAGATAGCACCTACCCGAGTGCTTGGCGTGTACTCCTCAAGCAGCTGACTCATGAGGCGAAAACCATCTGCGTAAATACCCTTGGTGGCACTGATGAGAATATCGGCAGGTTGAATATGTGGCGCAATTTGTTCACACACTTGTTTGAAGCTGTGACTGGGAACCGCGACAAAAATCAACGACGAAGCCTGGGCGGCTAAAGCCAAATCACCGGTTGGGTGGATTAAGTCATGTAACTTATGACCCGGCAGATATCGCCGATTTTCCCGGTGCGTCAGAGTGTCTTGCACCTGCTCGGCATCGCGCATCCAAAGGTGGGTAGTGTGTCCATTGCGAGCAACGATATTGGCAACCGCTGTGCCGAAATTACCGCCGCCGATAATCGCTATTTGCATGATTTTCTATAGCTCGCTGAACATTTGAGTAAGTTGCATATTGTCCATACAAATACCCTGTATAGATAGCGGCTATGTCGGCCCCTTGGAATTTAGGTGACCCGAACACTGACCTTCAAATAGCTGACCTCGGCCCAACTATAGAAACGCTTAGCGCAGATTATCGACACCCTTCAAAAAAGCTTCTAGGAAAAGTCTGTGGCAAAACACAGCAAGGCGCCGGGTTAAGAAATGAGGAGTTAAGAGTAAGGGCGTCGCTAAAGCCAACCAGCATTGATGCAATAAGTAGTTGGCTCTAGCTTCCACGCGCTAGTTCAATGTACGACTACAGCAGTTCCAACAACAGGCGATTGAGACGCTCTACATAACCCGCAGGGTCTTGCAGTGATCCACCTTCCGCCAAACTGGCTTGGTCAAATAGCACACCAACCAACTCTGCGAAGCGATCTTCATCCACTTCATTCTCCAATCGTTCCACCAATGGGTGGCCCGCATTGAACTCAAAGAAAGGTTTACTCTCTGGCATACTTTGACCACTGGCTTCCATGATGCGCCGCATTTGGATGCCCATGGCATCTTCGGACAAGACCAAACAGGCAGGAGAGCCAGTGAGTCGCTTGGAAGGACGTACGCCTTTGACCTTGTCACCCACTACCGCGCTAATACGTTCAACCAATGGATGCTCGTCTTCGTCTTTGTCCTTAGATTCGTCGTCGTCTTTCGCAGTTTCTTCACCGGGCAGGATTACATCCCCGCGCATCACATCGACAAACTTCGTGTCTTCATAATCGGTCAACGAGGACATCAGCCATTCATCAATACGATCAAACAACACCAATACCTCAACGCCTCGTTCTTTGAATATTTCAAGGTGTGGGCTGCGGCTGGCTGTCTCGTAGGCTTCAGCACAGATGTAATAAATCGTATCTTGGCCTTCCACCTTGCGCTCTAAGTACTGGTCTAGACCAACAACTTTTTTACCGCTTTCTACACTTTCATGGGTAGAGGCAAAGCGCAGCAGCTTAGATAACGATGCTCTGTTGGCAAAATCTTCACCTGCGCCTTCTTTAAGCACCTCACCAAACTCATCCCAAAACAGTTGGTACTGTTCGGGGTCTTTCTTCGCCATATCTTCAAGCATGGATAAAACACGCTTAGTCACTGCATTGCGGATCGAGGTAACACGATCATCTTGTTGCAAAATTTCTCGCGACACATTTAGTGGCAAATCATTTGAGTCAATAACACCCTTCACGAAGCGCAGATATAAAGGCAAGAATTGTTCGGCATCATCCATAATGAAAACGCGCTGAACGTAGAGTTTCAGACCCTTTGGCACTTCGCGGTTGTACAAATCAAACGGCGCGCGCTTGGGCACATAAACTAGGCTGGTGTATTCAAACTTACCTTCTACTCTATTATGACTCCAAGCCAAGGGCTCTTCAAAGTCATGAGAAATATGCTTATAGAATTCTTGATACTCAGCATCTTCCACTTCTGAGCGTGATCGAGTCCACAATGCTTGGGCGGAGTTAACCGCCTCAAATTCAGCGACAACGGCTTCGCCGCCCTCTTCTGCCGGCGCAGATTGGCTGAGCATACGTACGGGCACACCAATATGGTCTGAGTACCTAATAACGATATTACGCAGACGAAAATCTTCAGCAAAATCCAAAGCATCATCTTTAAGGTGCAATATCACTTGAGTACCGCGCGGCAAACCTTCAGCCACTTCTAAGCTGTAAGCGTCTTCACCAGTAGACTGCCAACGCACCCCATCGCCGCCTTGCGCGCTGAGGGTACAAACCTCTACTTTATCCGCCACCATAAAGGCACTGTAGAACCCCACACCAAATTGACCAATCAATTGGGAGTCGGACTTTTGGTCGCCAGTTAAGTTCGACAAAAATTCGGCGGTACCAGATTTTGCGATAGTACCAAGGTGTGCTATCACCTCATCACGGTTCATACCAATACCATTGTCAAAGATGGTCAATGTTTTAGCATCGGCATCAAATGAGATATCAATGCGGAATTCGCTGTCGTCACCTAACAGGCTTTGATCTTCAATGGACAAAAAACGCAGTTTGTCGATGGCATCAGAAGCGTTGGAAATCAGTTCGCGGAGAAAAATTTCGCGATTTGAATAAAGAGAGTGAATCATTAACTGCAGCAGTTGTTTCGCTTCAGTTTGAAAATTAAGAGTTTCCGACTGCGCTTCGCTCATTTTGTATCCTTGCCATAATGTAATCGAGTCTGTTGGGCACAAATATGGGGTTGGCTGATGCAAAATCAACGGCAAGGCCTTCTAAATAAGGTATATTTTTGCTTAATGCTGCAACCACCCCGGCTCCACGGCGCGGCATGCAGAAGTTTCCCCAGCGCAACCTACCACGACAGGAATATGCCTTGAGTGCGCCAACATTAATTTAGCTGCAGATACAAAAACGCCCCGAGCCAATTAGCATTGAATCGAGGCGTCTGCATCTTAGGGCGACACAATCAGCAAGCTGATATGCGTGTCCTTGGGTCTCAGCTTTGAGTAATAGCCTAAAATTAAGCCTAGTTTTAGAATAGTTTTAGACTGCTTTTAGAATAGGCTCAAATTGAAGGTAAAGGCATTTAGCCCCAGCCGGTTACCTCAGCTAGCGCGTCGCCAATTTCTGCCAAGCTGCGCACTGTGCGCACACCGGCATCAGAAAGTGCCGCAAATTTATCGTCTGCTGTACCTTTACCGCCAGCAATAATTGCACCAGCATG
>CAJJAQ010000053.1 GCA_905182095.1 uncultured Pseudomonadales bacterium
TAAATGTCGCATTCAAGGCCGAGCCGCGCCGCTACGGTAGCCGTAGCCACACCATGCTGGCCTGCGCCGGTTTCCGCAATCACGCGAGGCTTGCCCATGCGCTTGGCTAAAAGTGCCTGGCCAATAGTGTTGCAGACTTTATGTGCACCGGTGTGATTGAGGTCTTCGCGCTTTAAATAAATTGCTGCACCACCAAGCTCGGCGGTCATTCGCTCGGCTAAATACAGCGGTGTTGGCCGACCCACATAATGCGTGAGGTCGTGGTGCAATTCGCGTTTAAACTCTGGATCATTCTTCATTTCTTCATAAAGCGTCGCGAACTCATCTAATGCATGAGTTAACGTTTCGGCTACAAAGCGCCCGCCGAATTCACCGAAATGACCATCTTCCGTAGGCTGGGCATAATTGCTGCCATCAGATGCTTCAGACATTTTTTGCTTCCTTAATAAATCGCCGAACAAGTTGTTGTTGCTTTTCGCCCTTCACCTCACCCTCTACGCCGCCACTCACGTCGACGCCAAACGGGCTAGTTTGCTGTATGGCATGGGCCACGTTATCTACTGTCAAACCACCCGCTAAAATCAGCTTAGCGTGGCTATCTTGAGGCCATAACCGCCAATCGAATATTTGCCCGGTGCCACCGGCTTGCGTCGGGTGATACGTATCTAAAAGCAGCGCCCAAGCAGATGAGTATTGCTTTTCTAAGGCGGCAAAATTTAGACCAGGCTGCACGCTCAATACCTTAATAAACGGCATCTCAAATGATTCACAAAACTCCGCGGACTCAGCGCCGTGAAATTGCAGAATATCTAACGGCACTTGTTTCAGCACAGATTTGACTTCGCTCTCGGAATGATTAACAAATAAGCCTATTCGGTCACAATTCGGTGCGTACTCGTTCATAGCTGTACTGATCGATCGAGCGTTCTCAGTGGCGACAAAGCGCGCACTGCTAGAATAAAAATTAAGACCAATAGCATCGGCGCCAACGTCGGCAGCGTATTTGCCGTCTGTGACGGAGGTAATGCCGCAAATTTTACACCACATTGGACTATACGCATGGGCGGTCAAGGTACTGTCTCCTAATGCATTATCACAGATGAATTCACTCTTGCTTAGACAACTCGAGCAGCTTACTGGCAGTCCGCGATCTATACAGCAGTCTCTCAGCCCGGCTAGTGTGGCTGAGTCGACTGGCATAACGAAAATCTTTGCTTACAAAATCCTTAGACAAAAACCTAAATCCGGACAGGGTTATATTAGACCTTGAATAGACACCAAGAAAGGTCTTTGCTAGGTAATCTAGCCATGTGCACTAATGTCTAAGTTTAAAGTCTGCAATGGTTGAAACTAGACTAGCGTACTGAGTAGTGGCACAAGGGGAGCCGGTGGGAAATCTGCGCCAGGATAACTGACATGAGTGAGGTATAAACCTTGAGGTGGCGCTGTGGCACCTAAGCGCACACGATCCTTTAACAGCATTAAATCTCTGACTGAAGAAGTTGGGCTACCTGTACCGACATCGCGTAACGCCGAGGCAATATTGCGCACCATGTGTAAAAGGAAGGCGCTGGCTTCAATTTCCAGCACAACAAAATGTCCTTGGCGACGCACCTCACAGCGATTCACTCGACGCTTGGGGCTCACCGACTGACAGCCCGCTGCACGAAACGTGGTGAAGTCATGCTCACCCACCAACCATTGCGCCGCTCGGTGCATGGCATCTTGATCTAGGCCATCAGTACACCAAGCGAGTCCATCGATAAACGGATTAAATCGATTTTCATCGTAGTAAACGTAGTTATAGCGCCTCGCAGTGGCGCCATAGCGTGGATGGAAATTTGCCGCAGCCTGGCGTACCCAGGCAACTTGAATAGACTTGGGTGTTAGCGAATTGACTCCTTTGAGCCAGGCACTTAAGGGGCGAAACGCGGTGGTTTTGAAACTGACTATCTGGCCCGTTGCATGAACCCCAGCATCTGTGCGCCCTGCTGCTGTAACACGTATGGGGTGGGCAGCAACTTGGCTCAGCGCTGCTTCTAAATGACCTTGCACTGTTGGCTGATCGAGCTGTCGCTGCCAACCGTTAAACTCATCGCCACGATACTGCACACACATCACGTTGACGTATTCTTTAACCGGCGCTACGACTCCAGCACCCTCATCGCTATGCAAAAATTTTTCAGACATTGGCAATCTTCAATACGCTAGGGCATTAGCATTGGCATTAACATTGGCATTGCGCAAGTTCAGCAAAACCAAGTTCAAAACTCGCACAATAGTGATAACCAGCTTTAGCTTCGACAGTGTCATGTGATCGAACTCAAGGTTAATTTACGAATCTTTCGAGTCATCTATCCCATCTTCGATGCGTTGAAGAATAGATTGGGCCAATGATTTTTGCGCTGTATCACCCTCTGCTACAACCTCTTCGAGCATATCTCGGGCACCATTTTCATCGCCCATTTCAAGATAAGCTTCAGCCAATTTTAATCGGGTCGTATAGACTTCGGTATTTGATGTCTCACCAAGGGGTTGTTCATTTGCATCAAGAACATCTAAAAAGGTTTCCTCTTTTGCTGGCTCAATCTGCTCCTCTTCAGCAGGCAACACGAGCGCATCCTGCCCACCTTGCATAGAAACGGACACCAAAGGTTCTATTTTCCCAGAGGCGTCATCTGCATCATTTTGCACACCGTCACGAACTTCTAATTCGTCGCTGACGTCTTCTTCAACCACGGCCGAATCTGCTTCGTCAGTTTGTTCCTCAGGTTCTGCCCCAGACCCCACCATGGATTCTTCCTCCAATGTTGTCTCGGCTTCTTCTTCTGGCTCTCCCTCAGGCTGGTCTTTTATTTCTTTTTCTAGCTCTTCTTCCAGTTCGCCCTCTGACTCTTCGTCTAGTTCGTGCTCTAATTCGCCCTCTTGCTCTTGGTAGGATTCTTCTTCGAGTTCTGGCGCGTAGTTATGTTGCGCCTCAACACCGTCGTCCGGTGCACTCTCGCCTTCCGTACTCCAGGCCTCTTCCAAGTTTTTCTTTCTTGCCGCCATTTGTCGGCGCAGCAGCATTACAACAATGAGTATTCCTAATATGCCGCCGGCGATCAGCCACACCAACTGGGCGGAGTAACTGCCCTGACCTTCCTCGGCCACCATAGCCTCAATTTGCTCGTTAACACTCTGGTCAATGTCCACCGCCTTGGCAGCATTGGTAGAATCCTTCGCACGATCGTCAACTCGTCCTTCCGCTGAATCCCCAAGCACCCTAGTCTCTTCTTCATCCACAAGGGCAAACTCTTCGACAACCCTCGCCAACGGCTCAGCGGAATTCAAATCCTCGCTAAGGCTGGCACCTTCGAAATTTTCTGGTTCAAATATTCGAACCTCGCCTTGACGTTCTCTTGGTGGCAAATCTGCACCTAACTCAACTTCCACCGGCGCATCGTTTGCAGCACTTTGCCACTGAGAATGCTGACCTTCTACGACGCCTAAGGCAGATGTTTTATCCACCGTCACCGCGTCCATAAAGTCAGGAATGCGCAGCAAGTAACCGCTCTTCAGGCCATTAATATTGTCTTTATTAAAAGCACCAGGATTAAGGCGCTGAATAGCTAACATTTGTTGGGCAATGGATACTTGAGAGCCATCTCGTGTTCGTTTGGCTAACTGCCAAAGATTATCTGAAGACTTCGTAAAAATAGTTTTCGCTGCGCCCAAGGCAACTTGGGTAAAAGGCACGCTCAAAGCCAAGCCCTTAACAATGTTCCCTTGATCCCAAGTCAACCGCAGCAACACATTCAGTTTTGGCTCTCGCAGCAAGTTTTTACTTGTCAGATCTAGCCGAATACGCCCATTTGCCACTGTCTTAACTTGGAAATCCAAATCTCCATGCACAGAATAATAAGCCACATCGTTTTCTAGATAGGTAGCGGGACTGGCCAGCTGCACTACCAAACTGGGTAAATCCTCAGTGCCAATCTCTGGCAATTCGATATAGCCACTGACTCGCTGGCCTACAACAGACTCAATGGTAACAGGGGCAAAATCTGCCGCGCGTAAAGTACCGCTCAGCGCAAGCATACCTATGGTGCCAATGATCAACACAATTAGACGCTTTAATCGAAAACTCATCATGCAATTAATTCCATGGCGAAAAGGTGCAACATCATTCAGTTTCATGTCTATCTAATCTTGCTTATTGTTCGTTTCTTATTATCTTTAGTAGGCCTACTTGTTGGCCCACAACTTCATCAATTCCTCGGCAATCTGCACGCTGTTCAACGCAGCACCTTTACGCACATTATCTGCTACCACCCATAAATCAAGGCCATTGGGATGTGATATGTCCTTACGAATTCGACTGACAAACACCGGATCAGTGCCTGCAGCATCCTTTACCGGAGTGGCAAATTCACCGTCATTGCTGACCTGTAGGCCTGGCGCCGCAGTCAATAACTGCTTCGCAAGCTCTACGCTAATGGGTGTTTTCGTTTCAATATGAACGGCTTCAGAGTGACCATAAAAAACCGGCACGCGAACACAGGTAGGATTAACCTGAATAGCGTCGTCCTCGAGGATTTTTTTCGTCTCCCAAACCATCTTCATTTCTTCTTTGGTATAGCCATTGTCCATAAACTTGTCGATCTGCGGCACCGCATTGAATGCTATCTGTGCAGGCATAACATTAACTTCTATGGGTTGTCCGTTGAGTAGACTAGCAGTTTGCGCGGCCAATTCTTTAATCCCGCTAGTACCCGCACCAGAAACCGCTTGGTAGGTGGCGACGTTAATTCGTGTAATGCCCACCGCGTCATGAATAGGCTTCAATGCTGCAACCATTTGAATGGTAGAGCAGTTCGGATTGGCGATTATATTACGCGTTGTATAGTCGGCAACCCGATGGGCATTTACTTCTGGAACAACC
>CAJJAQ010000054.1 GCA_905182095.1 uncultured Pseudomonadales bacterium
TAAAGAATCGTTCTTTTCAATCAACTCAAAATCAATACCCAACCGTTTTAACTGAATGGCCATACACAGGCCTGATAAACCGCCGCCAATAATCACCACTTTAGAATCATTCACCGCAGTTGCCGCACCGTCGTCAGATGCAGATGCGGCAGCATCTACCCATTGCACTCGACTAATAGCAGAGTCAGTGAAACCCATATCTTCCAGCATCATGGGTATATATTCGCTGGGAACCGGCTCACCCACCAAAGTGGAAGCCATTTGCTCTAAGACCGCATCGCTGGGCATAGATGAAGGCATTGGCACTGCACTGTTCGCGTCAAGAAAATCACCGATAATAGCAACTGCTGCCTCTATAATTTCCTGTTGGCGCTCCTCGGACATCTTACGTATGCCATCAATATCCCCACGAGAAGGTTTTTGCTGATTATCCAGCAATGTCATATCTCCAGTAATGTGGACCATGGTCACCAGCAAGGTGGGAATGTTGGCGCTGGCTAAATTATCGCGCAGCTCATTTCTATTTATTCTTTTTAGCGACACAACTCTATCCTTAAACACTTAACTGCTATTCAATCATTACTCAACTAGCAAAAAGCCAGCAAACCCACTACGCGACCAATAAAACACCAGCTACTGTAAACCGGTAGAAATTGCAAAAGCTAGCGCAGTTTGTTTTTGCAACTCTGGAGAAAGCAAATATTCAGCCGCAGTCATAGCCATAGCTTTAGCACCGTCCAATGCCGCCACATCACCCTTCTCAGAGCGCGCCCACTTGGCAAACTCGGGGTTGTGGATTACCACGTTAGGCGGCGCAACAGCCAGCATAGGATGAATGGACGGCAGCCGGTAACTGACATTACCCATATCCGTACTTCCGGCGCCAAACTTGCTGCCTTGGTCCATGGGCAAAAATTCACGCCCTAAAGTCTCGGCATGAAATTGAAATCTATCCGCCAACGGCCAGTTGGTGTTCAAATCCAAATAATCCACATTGGCCCAATTCACTTCAACCGTACAACCGCTGCCGGTAGCGCCTGCTTCGAAACAAGCCTGTACACGCGGCTTTAACCGGGCCAACGCTTTTTCATCAGCGGCCCGAACATAAAATTGGCCCACAGTGCGGTCCGGCACAATATTCGGCGCTTGGCCACCTTCTTCAATAATCCCGTGGATACGCTCAGTTGACTTAATGTGCTGACGCAAATTGGAAATTGCTTGATAGGCCAGCAGAAGACCGTCTAAGGCGTTAACGCCCTTATGCGGCATAGCTGAGGCATGAGACGCTTTACCGTGGTAAACCACTTCCACCTCAGCAATACAAATGCTCGGCATGGTACCTAAGTTAACCCCAGCTGGATGAATCATCATGGCAGCATCCACGCCGTCAAAAGCACCGGCGCGTGCCATCAACTCTTTACCGCCACCCCGCTCTTCAGCCGGCGTACCAATCATGCGAACTCGCCCCGGCAACAGCGCAGACACAGCATTCAGAGCCATTGTCGCCCCAAGGGCAGCTGTGGCGATGAGATTGTGACCACAGGCATGACCAATACCGGGTAGTGCGTCGTATTCAGCTAGAATAGCCACTGTAGGACCAGCGCCAAGGCCATTATCAAAAGACGCCTCAAAAGCCGTATCAAGGGTAAACACCCCAGTTTCGGCCTTTAGGCCAAAGTCATGTAAAGACTGAGTTAGGGTTTCACAGGCAAAATGTTCTTTAAAGGCTAATTCAGGCTTGCCATGAATGGCGTGAGAAACATCTAACAGCTTAGCCGCTTGTTCATCCACCGCCGCATTGATGGCTTGATATATTTTGTCCGACATAGTCTCCCCCGGTGACGCCACGCGGCGATCTAGTAGTGTGTCTTTTATCTGTGAGTGCGGCTAAAGATCAACCCAGCTCAAATTCCCGGCACCGCTCGTTCTACTTAAAATGAACGCACCGAAGCGTCAATAGTACTGGCATAAGAGCAACCTTGCAGCCCTAGACTTTGCAACAAATTGCTCCCTAGCGCGCGCGAAAACTCCCTGCCTAAAGCAAATATTTTCCCCCAGACACAGCCAATCTAACCCTGCATCTGTTATTTTATCTTCTCAGTTTTGAGTGTGTATTCGGGGAGTGTGAAATGTTAGTAAATATAGACAGATACCAAATGGCCGTGGCCGACAGCGATGCCTGCGTCAAAGCTTGGCAACATCTTTTGGGCGCCGAACTTGCGGGTACCGACGAGGTACGCCACCTCAATGCAACTAGGACGCGCCTGCGCTTGGGTAAAGGCTTTATAGAGATACTGCAGCCTACGGGTCCGGGTATTGTGGCTGACGCTGTAGACGCACGTGGGTCCCACTTTTTTGCCGCTGGCGCCTCTACCCGTGATATGGCTGGTGTTGCTGCTCAATTAGCGAAATTTACCGACAACGTGCTGACCGAATCGGGTCAGATGTATGTGCTGGGCGCAGACGTCGGCATTCCTGGCCTGCGTTTAGTCATTAGCGACCATGAGGACCGACCTAGCGTTGGAGCCATTGATTACATTTACGAGGCCACCCTGCTTGCAGCAGACGCCCAGCAACAAACCGAACGTTTTGCTGAGGTTTTTAACTTAGATGCCCAGTCTTTCGTCAATATAGATTCACCGCGTTTTGGCTATAACGGCACTCTGACCTTATTTAAGGAACGCGAACTGCACCGCTTTGAGGTTATTAGCCCGATAAATCCTGAAACCACTATGGCGCGCTTTTTCCAAAAAATTGGGCCTTGTTTGTATATGGGCTTTGCCGAGACCAATGAGCTTTGGGACATAGAGCAAAAAGCCAAAACCAGTAATTTAGGCATGACTATTGATCGTCCCGACGAGCGCAGTGACGCACTGGTTGCAGATCAAATTTGGCTGCACCCTGCGACATTGGGCGGCATGATGCTGGGACTTTCTCGGCCTTCAATGGCTTGGTCTTGGTCCGGTAGCCCGGAACGCGTAACAAGCGTTTCCTAACAACAGCATTCACTAACAAATTCAACAAAGCGGATAAATCCATAACAGGGAGAAAACTATGGAAATGATGAACAGAGTAGCGGTAATCACCGGTGGCAGCGGCGGTATTGGTAAGGCTATGGCAAAAGCATTTTTGGCCGAAGGCGCGAAGGCTGTGGTACTGGCAGATTTAAATGCAGATGCAGTTGCAACGGCGGCTAAAGAAATTGGCTGTTCGGGTAAAACCTGTGACGTAACCGATGAGTCACAAGTGGCAGCCTTGGTAAACGAGACCATTGCAGAGCATGGCAAGATTGACTTGTTTTGCTCTAACGCTGGCGCTGGCGGTGCGGGGCTGCTTACTGACGCAAAAAATGAAGTTTGGCAAATGCAGTGGGAGCTTCATGTCATGTCCCACCTGTATGCTGCCAGAGCAGTTTTACCCAGCATGATTGAGCGTGGCGAAGGCTACTTACTTAATACCGCATCTGCGGCTGGCCTACTGGCTGCTATTGGTACCGGACCGTACACGGTGACCAAAGCTGCGGCGGTAAAAATGGCTGAGTTTTTATCCATTACTCACGCAGACGATGGCATTAAAGTTTCTGTGTTATGCCCTCAAGGTGTGAATACAGCAATGGCACCTAGAAGCTTAGGCGACGGCCAGACAGACGGCATTATTGAGCCTGAGCAGTTGGCACAATGTGTGGTGGACACCATTAGAGAAGAGCGTTTCTATGCCCTACCGCACCCAGAAGTTGAAGAGTACGTTAGACGTAAAGGCGACAACATAGACCGCTGGCTGTTAGGTATGCAGCGCCTACGCAAGCGTTCCGTCGACGGCAGCTAGCAAAGCGCCCTTAAAACAATGCGACGTTAAAGCAAAGCGCAACCCTTCTTACACAATAAATGGCATAAATTGGTAACGCCAATAGGTAACGCCAATAGATGACGAAAATAAAAGCCCAAAAAGAACTTCTTGTTGAGCTTTTATCTTTTGGACTTTTAGCGTCTTGTAGATACTAGCGCATTGCGCCGACGTCTAAAGTGGGTTTAGACCCGTTACCAACAAACAGCTAGATCAACATTTAAGCACAAAGGCCGCCGTCAATAACCAACTCTGTGCCTGTCATATAACGAGATTCATCACTGGCCAAAAACAACACACCATTTGCTATATCAATTGGATAACCTAATTGACCTGTAGGCACCGCTGATTCAGCCATATTATCTAGATCAAATGTATTCAATCCTGCTTCTTGAAGCTCAGGATTAATCTTGTCCCAAATAGGCGTGGCAATAATGCCTGGGTGCACCGAATTAACTCGGATCGGCCACCTATTTTGCGCGCACTCTAATGCTACGCCTTTGCTGAATATTCTCACTCCGCCCTTAGTCGCATTATAGGCCGACAACATTGCCGCCCCCTTAATACCAGCCACAGAAGAAATATTAATAATAGAACCGCCGTCTTCAGTGTCGCGCATGACAGGGATACTGTGTTTAACGCCCATAAATACGCCATCTAAGTTGATAGCCTGCTGGCGCTGCCACTCACCTAACGCCATATCTACAATGCTCCCGCCAATACCAATGCCGGCATTATTAACTAACACATTTAATCCGCCATATGTGGCTTTGACATGGGCAATCGCAGCTTCCCACTCGGACTCGCTGGTTACGTCGTGATGCATATACGTTGCAACACCGCCATCGGATACTATGCTTGCAACGGTTTGTTGGCCCATCTCATCCTGCACGTCCGTCACCAGAACACTGGCGCCTTCCCCTGCTAATCGAGCCGCGCACGCGGCGCCAATACCTGAAGCACCGCCAGTGACCAACGCGATACGTCCTTTAAGCCGACCGGCTTGAGTTTCTATTTGCATTTAATGTCTCCTTACATGAATAGGTTGAGTCGCTCTGCGACCAATAAGCTAAAAAGCGCCTGGCTAAATTTTTAGCCAGGCGCTTTATAAAGGTTACCGAGTTAAACTGGTGTAAACGCGATTGATGAATCCTGCTGAAGCACTCTCTGGACCATAAATTTGATCAAAATCTTTCGCTGTAACTTTGGCGTCCACCACTTCCTCTAACGACTTGCCGTCAGCGATCATTGCCGCAACACGATCACGTACAGTGGTTAGCATGTATATGTAACGCGCTAACGCCGCAGAATCTGTAATTGGACCATGACCGGGAATGACAATGGCATCTGGACCAATAGCATCTAGCGTTTTCTGACAAAAGTTAATCATGCCGTTAATGTCGCCGCCGCTGCCTACATCAATAAATGGGTAGCCTGAATTATTGAATACATCGCCCAAGTGAACAGCATTGTACTTGCGAAAATACACCGCAGAGTCACCTGTTGTATGAGCTGGAGAGAAGTGCATAAGGTCCACTTGCCCACCGTTGAAATGAATCTGCATGCCATCGTCATAGGTCAAAGTAGGCAGCGCTGCCTCCGGGTAGGCTTGCTGACGATACTTGGCGACCACCAAGTTCACTAGGCCGCCTTTTGCCATATCGGTGCGCGCCTTGGAGTGGGCGACAATAGTTGCGCCCTTAGGGCCAAGTACATTATTGCTTTCCGCATGATCAAAGTGCCAGTGGGTGTTAATGGCGTAATCTATGCCGTTGCCACCAATCTCTTCTATGGCTTTTTCGATCTTATCCATTACCTGGGGAAACTGATTGTCAACAATCATAACGCCGTCGTCACCGACAAGAACGCCAATGTTACCGCCCACACCAAACAGCACGTATAGGCCGTCGGCTACCTTTTCTGTGGTTATCTCAACATTTTCCATATCCCAGCCAAAAGCCAGAGCAATTTGTTGAAGATTAAGCACGCCTTCTTCGGATTCTGTTTGTTGATCTTTTTTGTGACCATCGGCTTGGGCTGAAAGGGTGAAAGACAGCACCAGTGCCAAACATAACTTCATAATTTTCATTTTTCATCTCCACTCTTGAACCTCTATCTTCTGTGAAAAGGAAGCCAATGTCCCTACCTTTATTTACACAGAGTTTGCACACAGCGACAAAACCAGCGCTGCCGAATGCTTGCTGTATGCCCAGATCACAGGTAAAACAGATGTCCTCAAATAAGCAATATCAAGAGAGAAAAATGAGCGAAGCAACAGATTTGGACAGCGACCTATTTGAATTGGCCATGTCCGCCAAAGCCCAACCCTTAATGGACGCGGTTAAAAAACACATCGCAGAAAATGTAGAACCCATTATTGAGGAGTTCCACGCCTTAGAAGAACAAAAGACCGATAGATGGTCATGGCACCCACGCCAGCTTGAATTGCTCGAGGGCGCAAAAAATAAGGCCAAAGAGTCCGGACTATGGAATTTCTTTTTACCCGATTCCGATACGGGCGAAGGTCTGAGTAACCTCGATTACGCCTACATTGCAACTGAACTGGGCAAAGTGCCGTTGGCCTCTGAAACACTGAACTGTAGCGCCCCAGATACTGGCAATATGGAAGTATTAGAGCGTGTGGGCACGCCTGAGCAAAAAGAAAAGTGGCTGAAGCCTCTGTTAAACGGTGAAATTCGCTCTGCCTACGCCATGACAGAACCGGGTCTACCCTCCTCAGATGCAAAGAACATAAGCACTCAAGCAGTTTTGGATGGTGATGATTGGGTCATTAATGGCGAGAAATTCTATATCTCTGGCGCCGGCGACCCGCGCTGCAAGATAATGATTACCATGGTACGAACCAGCCCAGACGCGGCGCCGAGCAAACAGCAATCGCAGATACTGGTACCCACAGACACACCAGGAGTAGAAATTCTCGAAGGTATGCAGGTATTTGGTCAAGACCACGCCCCGCGCGGGCATATGCACATTAGATTTACAGATGTACGTGTACCCAAGGAAAATATCTTGCTGGGCGAAGGCAGAGGTTTTGAAATCTCGCAGGTACGCTTGGGACCAGGACGCATTCACCACTGCATGCGCTCTATTGGTAAGGCCGAAAAGGCTCTAGAGTTGATGGTTAAGCGTGCGGCTACGCGCACAGCTTTCGGCAAGCCAATTGCCAAATTGGGTAAAAACCTAGAAGTGATTTCACGCGCCCGGATTGAGATCAACGCCATGCGCTTGGCGGTTCTGCAAGCTGCAAAAGCCATGGATGTGCTGGGCAATAAAGAAGCCAGAGTCTATGTCAGTGCGGTCAAAGCCATGGTGCCTGAGAAGGTTTGCCTGATCATTGACCAAGCCATTCAAATGCACGGCGCGGCAGGTATTTCACAGTGGACGCCACTGGCGTCAATGTATGCAGACCTTAGACACCTACGCTTTGCAGACGGCCCAGATGAGGTTCATCACATGGTAGTAGGCAGATCTGAGCTGCAAAAGTACGATCTTTGGTAGAAATAGAGATAGAGATAGTGCGCAGTTAACGCTGAGTTAGCGCTCAGCTGTGGCTCAATCGAAAAAAGGCCGGTAGCAAATTTTGTTACCGGCCTTTTTATTGGCCATTTTATTGGTTTTTTTTGCAACAGGTTCTTTGTTTACAAGCCTCTTAGCTACAGAGCTTTTAACTCGGATTTTTTCTTAATAGCCACTTTTTACTTGGGATTGCTCAAATTTCTGTTGCCAAACATCCCAATAAGTCAGCCGATCAATAAACCGACTAACTACTTTACTAACCATTATACTAACCACTCTAATAAGTTGTTATAAGACCAACTGGCAGGCACACGCGTTAGCCGAACAGACCTAATCGAGTAAAGTCACCATTAAGCACTGTGTTTGCTTTGACCCCGAGCCAATCTTCTATGACAGATGCATAGACTTGTCTGAAGTCAGTCGTATATTGAATATTGTCGCCATCTTGCAACCCTACCAATGATGGCACCTCGCCAAAATGTCCGGCCTGCACCGGCGCGCCAGCCAACAGCATGATATTGCTGCTACCGTGATCTGTGCCTAAGTTGGCATTTTCCATTGGGCGGCGGCCAAACTCTGAGTGCAGCATGACCACCACGCGATGGCCTTGACCAATACGCTGCATATCGCTGACGAACCCATGCACTGCGTCAGAAACATAACTCAGTAGCCTTTGGTGCAGTGCGCTCTGCGCCACATGGGTATCAAAAGCATTGTTGCGAACGGCAACATGATAAAGCTGAGTGGGTAAACCGGCGCTTATACAGGCGGCTACTTTAGGCAAATCCATAGGCACCACGCCGTAATCTGCACCTGGCGTGTAGTCATTCCAAGCTTGTCTAATGCGGCTGGAGGAGGACTTGGCACTTTCACTCACCGCCAACAAAAACGCCTGATTAGCAGATATCTCATCAGTATTTTCAACCTGGAGATCTGCCGTGTTATTCATCCAACCGTTGCGCTGAAAGCGGTTTGGATCATCAAACACCAGTGGCGTATGTAACTTACTTTTAACCGCCAAGGACTGACTGGTACCTACGTTTATGAGCATTTCTTCGCGTCTTGAAGGCGCTAACTGATCAGCCACCCTCCCCATCCAGCCAAATTCATCACCACGGTTCGGTGCTGCGGTATGCCAATAGGCCATTGAGTTAAAGTGCGAGTACGATGGTTTTGCATAGCCGCAACCATGGACCACCGCCAAATCACCCTGCTGCCAAAGACGCTGTACACCACGTAAACCTGGATTGAAACCAAAGTGCTCATCCATAGCCAGCAGCTTATCTTTTCTAATGCCAATTTGTGGGCGCAGACGATAGTAATTGTCATCAGCAAATGGCACTACGGTATTGAGGCCATCGTTACCACCGGACATTTCTAGCACCACGAGAATAGGACTGTCAGCGCTGCCCTGAGATCCAGTGGCCCGCGCGCTTGCGCTTAAGCTGGGAGCAAATAATTGCAACCCGGCAAAGCCGCCCAACCCTTGTAGTAGTTGCCTACGCTTCATACCAATCCCCCGCAAAAATACTCATTTATATGCCGCCACCTATTACCACTAGCCTAATTGATACTCAGGCCGACTGAGCATCTGGTGCAATAGCTTGCGCAACGGTCCTTCTAAATAAGATTGCGCTGCACCAATATCGCGGGT
>CAJJAQ010000055.1 GCA_905182095.1 uncultured Pseudomonadales bacterium
TTGACCTTAAACGTCTGGACCCGCGCTGAACAAACGTCCGATGCTTTACCAGTAATGGTTTGGATTCACGGCGGCGCCCTAGTTATGGGTTCTGGAATGGACTATGACGGCTCACCCCTAACGCGCAAGGGAGTGATCCTAGTCACTATTAATTATCGCCTGGGCCCATTTGGATTTTATGCGCATCCTGAGCTCAGTACAGAGGGCAAAGGGCACTCTGGCAATCAAGGTTATAAAGATCAAATAGCCGCACTGAATTGGGTGCAAGAAAATATTCGACAATTTGGCGGCGACCCAAACAATGTGACTATCTTCGGCGAATCTGCAGGTTCTTGGAGCATGTCAGTTATGCAAGCCTCGCCAATGGCGCGCGGTTTGTTCGATAAAATAATTGGTCAAAGTGGCGCGCGGTTTGTCCCATTACCAGATCTAAAAAAAGCGAGATGGGGAATGCCGTCGGCCGAAGAGCGAGGCGAGACGCTAGCGAGTATGTTTGCTCAAACAGATGCGCCAGATCTGGACGTTTTGCGTACGTTGTCGGCTGAATCAATTATTGATGCCTATGCGGCTGATCCAGCTCTGCTTTTTGATTTTGATTCACTGACGATTGTTGACGGACAAGTACTCCCCGAAGAGGTAAACACAATATTTGATCAGGGCAGGCAAGCCGATGTGCCAGTAATGATTGGCTCCAACGCAGATGAGGCGACTACATTTGACCCAGCTATAGGCGGCACATCACCAATTGACTACATAGAGCTACATACTCAATTTGTTGATCTCACATTGGGCGGAGATAAGCGAAAAGCCCTTCTTCTGTATCCCGATACTCCAGAATTCGCAAGAGACTCGTATATTCGTTTCAACACAGATGCCAATTTCACCCAGCCTATGCGCCAATGGGCCAACTACATGGATAACGTTTCGAGTCAGGTTTATCTTTATTGGTGGAACTGGCGGCCTGTGATTAATGGCAGTGATGAATACGCCTCTTTCCATGCGGCTGAGATTCCTTATGTGTTTGGTGATTTAGCTATGTTCAACATAGAAGTCACCGAGCGCGAAGAGGCTTTTTCAGAAACTATGATGACTATCTGGACTAACTTTGCGAAGAACAGTGACCCAAGTAGTAAAGGAATTATTAACTGGCCAGCTTATGCAGAAGACAAACCAATGACTGCTGTATTAGGTGCTGAGATTGGGCTTGAAGGCGGCGTTCGGTCTGAGCAAGTCCGCGTAATTACTGCCGGCTATGACACGAGGCGTGATTAGGTTAACCTGAATCTTTAAGGCGCTGCAATATACGAGCGTTTAAATAAGTATTTAAAATATAAATAGTGTGAGCGAAAAAAATGAAAGTAGGCATTATTCCGATAAACATAGGGGTTCAATCTGGGGGCCAAATTGTTGAAACGGCTCAACTGGTTGAGTCCCTTGGCTACGAGTCGGTTTGGACCTTCGAACATGTGGTCGTTCCAGTAAATTACGATTCGAAGTATCCCTATAATAAATCAGGCAGTATGGGCGCTGCACCAGAAACAAACTTCGTTGACCCATTAATTGCGCTAGCAGCTGTGGCGTCGGCAACAACGACATTGCGCTTAGCAACTGGGGTCAATATTCTTTCTCAAGTAAATCCAATCTATATGGCAAAACAGGCAGCCAGTTTAGATTTCATTTCTAACGGTCGATTTATGTTGGGCGTAGGGATTGGCTGGTTACGCGAAGAGTTTGAAGCGTTAGGTGTGCCGTTCGAACGCCGAGGGGCCAGATTTGATGACTACGTAACGGGTATGCGTAAGATTTGGTCTGGTGAGGTCGTCGAGCATGAAAGTGACTTTATTTCTTGGAAGGGTTTTAAAAGTTATCCACTGCCTATCCAAAGTCCTTTTCCAGTGATTATGGGCGGTGTAAAAGGCAAGATCTTTGAGCGTACTGCGCAATTGGGTAACGGCTGGTTTGCGCCCTCTGGAGATCCAGTTGAACTTAAGAGCCATATAGAAAGTTTGCAAAAAGAATGTGATGCCGTTGGTCGAGACATATCAGAAATAGAAATTACCTGCATGTGGCCCGGTCTTGGAGGCGAAGACTTTTTAGGCGAGTTAAAAGCCATAGGTGTCAGCCGTGTAGTGATGCCGATGATGGGTGAGGGTGACCCAATTGAAAAGCTGCATAAGGTTGCGGAAGAGGTGATAGCTTAAAGTCGTCTGGGATTGGTCGAAAAATATAGATTTAGTTAGGCATGTTAAGTGGATCCCTAAATGACGTTGACGAGGGTGCGCTCGAAGCGACCTAAAAGGCGCAGGAATGAAGCATATTGATAATGCTGCAAGAGCAGTTGAACGGGTGCTTGTTGTTGGATAAATTTTAACGAGTCATAGCGGTTTCGTTCACTAGTAAAATAATTAGAAACCTCATGGAGTAGCTTATGCGATATTTTTTGATTGTCGTTTTGTTCTTTAGTTATAACGCGTCGGCCAATGCTGCTGATGCCGATCCACGTAAAATAATTGACGATATGGAGCAGTTATATCGCGGCGCTTCCAGTGACGTAAAAATGACCATGGTGGTTCAAACTCCGCAATATCAACGGACGATGCAGTTGACGGGTCAAAGTTTGGGTAAGGAATATGGTTTTTTTCGGATACTTTCTCCGCGCAAGGATCGCGGTGTAGCGACGCTGAAACGTGATTCGGAAATGTGGAATTACTTTCCTAAAATCAACAAGGTAATAAAGGTGCCGCCCTCTATGATGATGGGCTCTTGGATGGGTAGCGATTTTACTAATGATGATTTAGTTAAAGAAACTCAGCTTATAGATGCCTACGATATCGTAATGACAGAAACGGTCTCTGAATATTTGTTTACGCTTGTCCCTACCCAGCAGGCTGTCACGGTTTGGGGTAAAATAGAATATTTGGTATCTAAGTTGCCCCTATTACCAAAATCCCAAACCTTCTTCGACGAAGATGGCGATAGCATTAGAGAGATTACGTTCAGTGAACCTAAAGTGTTTGACGGTCGTATGATTCCAAGTGTCTTAGAAGTGCGGCCTATGAATAAAGATGGCTATAGTACGCGGATCATTTATGACGACATAATTTTCGATTCTGCCAGCATCACCGCACAAACATTTTCCATCAGAAACTTAAAGGCGCGGTTCTAGACGGTGCTTACTTTAAAACTTGCGTTCCGAAATATTCTCCGCCAAAAGCGGCGCAGTTTGTTAACAGCTATGAGTATGTCCTTCGGATATATGCTCTTTGTTTTATCGCTTTCTATGGTCGAGGGCAGTTGGTCAAATATCGTAGATATTTTTACATTAGATCACACCGGACATGTCCAGATTCACAACGGCGATTATGCAAAAA
>CAJJAQ010000056.1 GCA_905182095.1 uncultured Pseudomonadales bacterium
GGAGTCCGGCAGCGTTGAAGTGACATGGGCCGAGCTTACCAACGCCTAGTAGTAGTAGTAGTGATCAGTACCTATTAGTAAAAAGGACAAGGCAGTGGAATTCGAGCAGTTAGTGATGAGCCGTAAAAGTGTGCGCGGATACAAAAAGGACGCAATACCCAAAGAGCTTATACAGGAGATTATCAACGTCGCGAAACGCGCGCCTTCTTCGATGAATACCCAGCCTTGGCATGTTCACGTTTTAACTGGCGATGCGCTAGATGAAGTTAGATCTAGAAACATGAAAGTAATGAGTGAGGGAGGTAAGGCTAAACGAGACATTCCATCTCACGGCGAGTACGAAGGCGATCACCGCTTCCGCCAGGTAGCCATAGCGAAGCAGTTATTCGCCGCCATGGGCATTGAGCGTGAAGACAAAGCCATGCGCCAAGACTGGGTAATGCGTGGCTTCAGACAGTTCGATGCACCGGTTTCACTGGTCTTAACTTACGATAGAGCGCTGGATTCAGGAGCGGAGGCACGCTTTGACTTGGGCGCGTTATGCTATGGCATTGTACTGGCTGCTTGGGACAAGGGTTTAGGCTCGGTGGTCAATGGGCAAGGCATCATGCGCTCAGACATCGTTCGCAAAGTGGCCAGCATCCCTGAAGATCAAGTCATCATGACTTGTATTGCTATGGGCTACCCAGATGACAACTTTGCAGCAAATACTGTGCGCGCTGCCAGAGAAGAAAGCGAAGACTTCGTCAGCTATGTGGGCTTCTAAATAAATCGCGTAAACAGCGCAAAGCTGACGTTTTCGTCAGCGCTTTCGTTGACCAATAGCTGTAAATAAAAAGACCCGCGATAGCGGGTCTTTTTCGTTCAGTAGTTTATTGCAGCCTGATGGTGGGCTTTGTTGCTAACGATTTAAAGAATTGAAGCCGTCAGCTCCACATCGGCAAATTGCCAGATAGCTTCAAAATGCATCTGCGCCTTGGCCGCCTCCTCAGTCTTGCCCTGGGCAGTCAGACTTTGTGCCAATCCAAACATAGACCAACCATTGTGCGGGTATTGCTGCAAATCCTTTCTAAACACAGCCTCGGCTTCTGCATGTTTGCCATCAGCCGCCAGAGCTGCACCTAAGGACTGCCTAGTGGGGTAGTACCAAAAGGGTGGTTCAGTATAGGGCAGTTGATCTTGAGCGAGGACAGCCTGTTCGAAGTGACCAGCAGCTTGAGCAAATTCCCCGGAGCGATAGGCCATTTCCCCATGCAGCAAATGAATAGCAATACCGACTAAGGCAGAACCTGGATAATCACGGCTATCTAAGAAGCGCACAGATACGTCATCCTTTAACGGCTCTAGCAACGCCAGCTCTGCTGCGGCTTGCTCAGGCTGACCTTTGGCAGCGTAGGCGACGCCACGCGCATAATGCCAAACCGACCGCGCAAACATAAACTCTTCGTGAGGCTGCGGCTCAGCAAGAATTTCATCCCACTTTGCAAAGCGTACCAATGACAACAACGGCACAGTGCGGAAAAATTCTATCGTAGGAAAGGCCTTTACCTGCTCAACGCGCACGTTTTCTACAACACGGCGCGCACTGTCAATGCTCAGCGCACTCTGCCCCTGCATGGTGGATGCTGACCAAAGAAAATGAATGTTATGGGGGTAATAGGCCGCAGGATAAAAGCCCTGAGCATTACACGCGGCGATATACGCTTCATCTACTTCTGCTGCGCGCAAGTTCGCCTGAGCAGCATCGTTGTAACGACCTATGCGAAAGAAAATGTGCGAGGGCATATGTACCAGGTGCCCAGCGCCAGGCACCAAGTTAGTCAGCCGATCAGCGGCCGCTTCAGCGCGACTTGGGTCCGAAGAAGCCTCTAATGCATGAATATACAAGTGCAAGGCCAATGGATGATCTGGTTCGGCGGCCATAACTTTTTCAAGACTGGCAATTACAGCTGACGTTTCAGGCTTGGCAATGCCATCGTCAGACCAGTAATTCCAAGGCATAGTATTCATAAGCGCCTCAGCGTAAATAGAAGCCGCGTTCATATCTTGCGGATATTGCGCCGCCAACTCCCCCATGGCCTTAGCCCAGGCAAGGTCTAAGGGTGCTCGAGGGCTGTCCACATCGCCGTTGTACCGCGCTGACAAAGCATTGATATAAGCTTGCTCGCGCTGACTAACGCCACCTATAAGGGCAATAGCCTGCTGCAATGCAGCATAAGCGTTCTGCCGCTCTTGGGCAGACATAATCACTTTACCTTTACTAGTGACATTAATATTTGGACCGGTGGCTAACGCCTCACCCCAAAAGCACATGGCGCAACTTGGATCCAGTGTCTGAGCGGCTTTGAAGCTGCGGATAGATTCAGCGTGATTAAAAGCAAAGGCCAGCACCATGCCTTGATTAAAATACTTTTGAGCGTCAGCATCTGCGGTGGTAATGGGCATGGTGAAAACGCCCATATTGTCAAACAATGGCGCACCGGCGCGAGTTGCAAGATCACTGCTTGAGCTGTCCGCGTCTACTTCGCCGGGCTGACTGCAACCAACCAAAAGTGCAACTGCAAACCCAAACAATACGTTCGTTAATAATTTCATGACAAATCCTCTCGAATGTAGATTCTATTTTTCCAGGCACTCACTAATCAACACAACAACTGTAAGTTTATTTTCCGCCACTTTTTAGCGATTGCTGATTAGCGAATAAAGAAAAGCAGTTTAAGCTAAATAGCGGGCGGATCCTGGTAGCACGTACTGCAATTAAGATTACCGGATTCTCTCTCTAATGTGAGCGCTAATTTGCAGGCCAAAATGAGCAATATGGAGCGCGCAAAGACATGTGGGAGCGTGCTTATATCCATTTACGTTTTATCGGTCTTTGGGGGATTCTGGAAAAGAATTCTAGAGAGACGTTCCAAGAAAGGTGTGAGAGAGGTATAAGAAAAGCTGGGTGAAATGCAGCGAGGGGGATGATTCAAAAGTGCACCACGCCTAAAGCAGAGGCCCCTCTA
Organism: uncultured Pseudomonadales bacterium; assembly: GCA_905182095.1. Lineage (GTDB taxonomy): Bacteria > Pseudomonadota > Gammaproteobacteria > Pseudomonadales > Azotimanducaceae > UBA4421. The sequence continues at coordinate 3,009 of CAJJAQ010000056.1, forward strand.
CTAGGCTACTTTTCTCATGGCAGCTGAATCTTCAAACGGCTGAAAATTTGCGTGCTTACCATTCTTAATCGTCACCCTATGGATAAACTCCGTTTCTAAGCCCTCGGCAGTCATTTTGATAGGCACAAACACGGTATCACCAGACTCATAAAAGTGAATGGGCTGCACTTTAAAGTCAGGCCACATTTTACCAATAGGGCCAAAAACACCCTCATTCACCACGCCTGCACCTATATAGGATGCCGCATAAGGCAAGCCTACCTGAACGGTCCACTTCACATCTGCCGCCTGGGTATTCTTCCAAGCGTGCATATCGCCAGAGGTAAAAGCGTCATAACCCGCCCTGGCTTTAGCGCCGTTAGCCGACATTTCATTTTCCGCATGATGGCCAGCAAAGACCGGGGCGCGCTGATCATAATCGGCAAATGTGCCTGGAGAAAATACACCCGTAGAAAAAGACACTAGGGTAATCAATAGTAGGGATTTTATTTTCATTATTTACGCCTTGGATGACATCTAGGCCATTGTTCTTATTATTAATCTTGAGAATATTGTTTATATCTACCAGTCGTCAAATGGCTATTTTACGTCGTGTCGCGGCAGTCGCAATGCCGCGGCTAAACCAACAATACTCATACACGCCGCAAGCAGAAACACATAGGTAAAAGAACCTGTGAGGTCTGCAATAAAACCACCAATGGGCGGTGAGATGGTTTGCGCGATACCAAAGGCCAAAGTGGCCGCAGCAAAACTCGGGCCGTAATCTTGGCTGGTGGTATTTTCCACCACATAGAGGGTCATCAGCGTGGGTATTGCACCAAACAAAAAGCCAATACCAATACATGCTGCTAATACGGGCACTTCATAGCCGGTAAGGATCAGCCCAACAAAGATCGGCCACAGCGCAAAAGCCAGAGCTAAGGCCATTCGAACCCCTATGCGCTGAGCTATAGTAACGAATGCGGGGCCGCCCAAGATCATCGTGAAACCCACCAGCGTAAATGCGAAGGCGGCATCAACAGAGCTCCAAATGCTGTCGTCCTCTAACCTTGTTGTGAGAAATCCGAGAATAAGCAAATACATAAAGCCAAAAGTGGAATAGGCGATAATATGGGGTAGCCATCCGGGCATCCGTTGCAACGCCGTAAAACCGCCTAAACCCGCCCCTCCGGAGGGTCTAGCTTGTTGATGCCGTACCACTAGCAGTACCGCCGCCAGCACAACCAAGCCAATAAAGAACTGAATCTCATAGACACTAGACCAAGCACTATCGCCCTGTATTGGTCGTAGCACACCGCTCAAAATGCTGACGAACATAACGCCTACACCAATACCAGAACTCATCAAGCCCACAGCCAGGGGGCGTCGATTTGCCGGTAAAGCATCTGCAGCAATAACCGGTGCAGGAATCCAAAGAAACGCGCCACCGATACCGGCCACAAACAATCCCACGGCGAGCGTCCACGGAGAAATGGCGAAGCTGGCTATCAGTAAGCCGAACGTTGCCAATGCAAGACCTATGCGCATGACACTGATCAGTAGGTAGCGGCTGGTGGCCCAAGCCACCATTAACGTACCGAGTAAGTAAGCGCCTACATTTGCTGCTCCAACAAGGCCGGCTAGGGTGTTGCTAATGCCCAAATCATCGCGCACTGCAGGTAGCAGTACGCCATAGCCAAATCGTCCAAATGCCTGACCCACCGCAGCGGCCATGGCAATGAGCAGAACAGTAATCCACCCAGTTTTGATCCACGATGACTTTGCTTGACTAGGAGCGGGTGAATTCATTGATTAACAGTAAATTTAGGCAACGTGCATCCTAAGCCTATAACCAGTAAAAATCTTGGCGTTTTAATGCGTCGGTAAGATTCAGGTTCAAACCCCCTATTCGCCAGCATTGCCAAAGTCCCTGCCAGCACTCTATTCAACGGGCACAGCAGAGTTTGGGGCCTTCGACAGGTTAACGATATCATCCATTTGAGAGGCCTTAAGCACCGCCAGCTTTTGTGACTCTAGGGCGTTTTTAAAATGCTGCAAAGACCTAGGCCCCGCTTCCAAACCTAGCTCGGTCCAAATTTCAAAATCTACATTAGACCAACCGAAAGCCATGGCAAAACGAGCCGCATCAATAAAGCCAGATTCAACACTCTCCAAGAAAACCTCGCAATTCAGGCATGCATTACGTTGAAAATGGAAGTAGCGGATTTTTTCCATGGGTGGAATCTCAGCAAGAATTGCACGCAACTCTGCGGGGTCGCGCACTTCTTTAAAGCGATAAGCACTGACCTTGTGAATAGTTCCAAGCAAGCCGTCGTTTTCGGTAATACGCAGCATGTTGTCGGAGCTACGATTCACGGAACTGACAAAATCTGAATGGCGCAACGAGTCGCGCATCAAGCGCACTTCTTTGAGGAGGAAAACCATAGAGACAAGTAGCGCCGATGAAGCGAAGACATCTGCCAGCGCTGATATATAAGTAAGCATGAAGAAACCCCAAAGCGTTGTTATTTTTATAGCGTAATTTAACACCTTCTGCAAAATTTCGACTGTTCTTCTTCACAGCAATAAAAAGCAAAAAAAATTTACAGACAAGTCACCTGAACCAACCAATTCAACTGACAAGAAATAAAATGGCGCAATTTTGGCTGCATTACCAGCACTGGCTGGTCGGACCGATCCACCCAAAGCGTTGCAGCGTGCAAAGCCAGCAATTAACTTGGCGTTAACACCACGACTCTATCCCGCCCATGCTTAGGCTTGTGTCATATTGAGATCTAGGATAGAACTACTCGTTGAAAAAGAATAACCGCTAGCAGATCTATCATTCATAGACACTGCTGACGTTAAGCCTATAGCTTGCATAACACTAAATTTTCACAAGGGGAATAAATTGAAACCGTTAGAAGGTGTTACCGTACTAGAATTTTCAACCATGATTACCGCATCTTTCGCGGCAATGATGATGGCAGAGCAAGGCGCTCGAGTCATTAAGGTCGAGCCGATGAATGTAGGTGACCCAATGCGCTATATTGGCGCCAACAAAGGCGGAATTTCATCTTTGTTTGCTAACTGTAATAGAGGCAAGCAGTCCATTCGCATTAACCTCAAAGATGAAGACGGCCAATCGCTCATTCGCGAAATGGTTCCGCAAGTTGATGTGTTTATTCATAACTTTCGCCCGGGGGTTATGGAAAAGTTGAATTTGGGCAGCGAGTCTCTGCGCGCACTGAACCCGAAACTAATTTATGCGGCGATATCGGGCTTTGGTAAAGAAGGGCCTTTAGGCGGCGCGCCCGCATACGACCCCATCATTCAGGCCCAAGCGGGTCTCACCGCCACTCAGGGCAAAAATGACCAGCCGGCCTTTTTCCGCACTTTAATTTGCGACAAAATCACCGCCTACACTGCTTGTCAGGCAGTCACCTGCGCGCTCTATGTTCGGGAGAAAACCGGACAAGGCCAGCATATTGATTTGTCTATGCTGGACGCTAGCTTGTTCTTTGTTTTTCCAGACGGCTTTCAAAACCATACTTTACTCGACCCAGACCACGAACCAGGTCCGCTGTTAATCGACTTGCTCTACGAGTTATCGCCAACAAAAGACGGTGCTGTGACTGTGTCTGCGGCCACCGATGAAATGCAAATGAGGGGCCTAATTGCTTTGGGTATGGAGCACTTGCTAGTGGACGAGCGCTTCAATTCCTTTGACAAAATGGTCGCCAATCTCAAAGAATTTAAAGACTTGGTCGCCGAGGCTTATTTGCAATTCACTACAGACGAAATTTTACAAAAACTGCAGGCTGCCGATGTGCCCTGTGCAAGAAGCCTAAATAAAGACGAAGTACTGGCCCAAGAACAGCTAGCGGCCAATGATACAGTTGGCCTGTTAGATCATCCCATTATGGGCAAGATGCGCATTATAAAATCTCCCGCGCGCTTTGGCGGAGAACGCTTAACACCCTCTCGCCCAAGCCCTGATCATGGCGAGCATACGGCAGAGGTTCTGCGCGAATTTAAGTTTTCTGCAGAACGTATTCAAACCTTGACTGAGGGCGGCATAGTCGCCTGAGGCGGATAGCCGATGTTATTTAATGGCTAGACACTCGTGAGGCTTTAGCACATGGCAGCGCTTAGCTCTGCGCAGCAAAGCCTAAGCATGTTCGCCCAGTCCTATCCTAAAGGCCCGCTGTCAAAACTTGGCCAGCTAGCATGCAACTCCCTTTAGACCAGCTTGTAACCTGCGCGACTTAGCGGCATAGATCGAATTCGATCACCTGTAGCCGCAAAAATTGCATTCGTCACAGCCGGCGCTAATGGCGGCAATGCAGGCTCACCTAACCCTGTCGGCTTGTTGTCACTTTGAATAAAGTGCACGTCAATTTCCGGCGTGGAGGCAATTCGCATAACTGGGTATTGGTGGAAATTATCCTGCTCAATACGACCGTTTTGCATGGTGATCTCTTGCAAGGCCATGGTGCTTAGCCCGTCCACAATTGAGCCCTGCACCTGATTAATTGCACCACTCATATTGATAATGG
>CAJJAQ010000057.1 GCA_905182095.1 uncultured Pseudomonadales bacterium
CTTAGAAGTAAGCTTGATAAGGCTGCGAAACTAATATGGAGTAGTAGGCAGCTAGGCAGCTGGGCAGCTAGGCACTGGGGGCAGAAGGGCAAAAGGGTAAGAGAGCGTGAGGGTAAGAGAGCAAAGTTTGCTGGGCTGCGCATGGAAAGAGTGCAACCGCAAGCCAGACAAATGTCCGGCCATTGCTTGCTGTGCATAAGGTTTACTCTGGATGAACTCGGATCACAGCGCCTTGGTTGCCATCGGTAATGATATAGAGCAATTCATCCGGGCCTACGCGAACGTCGCGTATTCTTGCATCTAGTTCTGCAAACAATGTTTCTTCTGCTGTTACTTGTTGGTTTTCTACGGTTAAGCGTCGTACTTCCATATTCACCAAAGCGCCTACGAACAAACTGTTTTTCCACTCAGGGAATTTTTCTCCTTCATAAAACGCCATGCCTGAAGGTCCGATTGAGGGCACCCAAGTATATTGCGGCTGTTGCATGCCCTGATATTCTGTTAGCGGCGAAACATAGGCGCCGTTGTAATCCATGCCGTAAGTAATGGCGGGCCAGCCATAGTTGTTGCCCTTAGCAATTATGTTTAGCTCGTCACCGCCTTTTGGTCCGTGTTCGTTTAGATAAACTGTGCCGTCTGTGGCAACAGCTAAGCCTTGTGGGTTGCGATGACCATAGCTCCAAACCTTGGGCGCTTGTGGGAATGGGTTGCCTTGGGCTGCGCTGCCATCTTTGTTAATGCGGATGGTTTTACCTAGATGGGATTGGAGGTCTTGGGCGTGCTCTCTGAAGTCGAAGCCGTCACCCGTGGTGATGAGCAACAAGTCGTCGCTGGTGAAGGCCATACGGGCACCGTAGTGCAGGGGTGCGTATTTGCGTGGATTGGCAGTAAATATGACCTCCACGTTCGTTAGCGCATTGCCTTCAAGGGTTGCTCGAGCAACTGTGGTGCCATTTTCTTCGCTATCGCCTTCCGCGTAGGAAAGGTAAAGGGTGTTGTTGTTTGCGAAGTCTTTGTCTAACAGCACGTCGAAGAGGCCGCCTTGGCCGTCACGGTACACTGTCGGCACACCGGTAATAGGGTCGCTGAGGCTACCGTCTGTACCAATTCGCCTGAGTGTACCTTCTAGTTCCGCAACCAATAAATCGCCGTTGGGTAAAAAATCAACACTCCATGGAAAGTTCAGTCCTTGGGCTAGAGTCTCTAGTCGATAAGTTTGCGCTCCGGCAGTGGCGGGTAACGCAAACGACAAGATAGTGGCAAGGGTAAATGATTTAAGCAGGGTGACGCCCATTACTTGTGCATTGTGAGAGATTTGCTGAAACAGTTGCTGCGTCTTTTCCATTTGCTTTCCTTGCTGAGTGGGTTTGGCCAAATGCTTAACAGTGCTATTGTGCCACATTGAAATGCGTTAAATTTGGACTATTTGATGCCGCTTTTACGACTGAACATTATCATGGGAGTAGAATTTTGTTATTACGGATATACGGTTTTTTGGCGGCAGTAGTTGCGACCTACACTGTTGCAGTTATTGGCTATTCGCAAATTAACTTGCAGAATTTGGTGGATATGGGCATAGCGGTAGATTTCGCCATGCGCATGCAAACATTGCAGCATGATTTGGTAGGAATGTTGGACTTGTTTTTACCTATCGTAATTGTCGCGTTGCTGTTGGCGTTCCTAATTGGCGGGCTGATTATTCGCCGTGTGCCCCATTTGCGCACCATAGGTTATGTTTTGGCCGGCACCATGGGTATTTACACTGTGATTGTCAGCCTCGGGTTAATGCTGGGTACCAACCCAATAGCCGTGACCAGAAGCGCTGTTGGATTGCTATCTCAGGTCGGTGCTGGCGCTGTGGGCGGGTTAGTTTTTGCATTAATTACCGCTAAAGCGAGTGCAAAGTCTCTTGCAGAAGAATTAAATCCTGCTACGGGTTAATTTAAGCATTATTCAAAAGAGTACTTAAACACAAATTACAGAACCTTCCCTGGCCGGTCTCAAGGTCAGGCTTTAAGGAAGTTCGGCAACCGGCCAACTGCCGTCGAGATGAAATAAAACACGACTTTATGCCAAGTATCACAGTTGCATGAGGTTTTTGCTCACCTTTCTCAAGGCATTTGCCTTTGCCGGCCATGGCACCGCTAGCTATATGTATAGCTATGCAAAGCCAACCACAAGAATGCCAACTTTCCCCCGCCTCATATAAGCCGGTTATCTGTAGTAGCCTGGGTAATTGGGTTGCGCGGTGTGGCTGGACGACTTGGCCGTTATCCAAAGTACCTTGGTCTTCTTGTTCCTGTTGGTCATCAGGGTTCACTCTTATTGAACTTTTGCTCGCCCTAGCCATCACAGCAATTTTGTCGCTAATCGTTGTACCCAGTTATCAAGCCTATATCCAACAAAGCCATAGAGTTACCGCTCAGACTGATTTAACCACTTGCGCCCAGCGTTTAAGGAACCGGGCGGGTAGTGGAATGTCTTACCTGAACTTTGCCGACACCAATGGCGACGGCCTGGGTAACAGCAATACGGGTCCAATTGCCAGTGATGTTTGTACGCCGGTCAGTCATATTCAGGGTAATTATCAACTTTCCATTCGAGGTACCTTGTCTGAATTCGCGCTGACAGCGACAAGTGTCAACGACAATAGAAACGCAGGTGCCCTTGGTTTGGCGAGCACAGGTGCTAAGTTTTGGGATGAAAATGCAGACGGTATTGTTGGCTTTGATGAAAATGATTGGCTTGCTGTAGATGAAATTTAGCCTGCGCCCTACACCTCTTAAGTTGGCGCAAAGGGGTTTTTCGTTACTGGCTTTACAGGTGGCCATGATCGTTTTGAGTTTTGGCATACTGGGGCTTAACGAGTCTTTGTTAAGCAGCTTTGACCAAAGCAATGATGCATTGAGCAGAAGTTACGCAGTGCTTGAAAGTAAGAGTCTGTTACAGAGGGTGAGAAGCCACCAAAGTAGCTTGGGCGAATTTACCGAGCATTATTCTAATCTAGTATTTCATCAATCTGCGCAACCTGTTGGCTCTTGTTTACATAGAACCTGTTCTGCATCGGCGTTGGCTGATTTTGATGTGGCGTTGTGGCAATGCGCGCTGTTTGGCAACGATCCCAACTCAGAGGCCTGTGCGACTTTGAGGCCCATTGGCCTGGCAGCTGGGGAGATGCATTTGCGACTACCTCAAGCTCGGCTGGCTTTGACCATTAATCGGCGGTCGGGGTCTACTGGAAGTTTGCTTGCGCAGATTCGATGGCAGGGTCCGGGCCTCCACGAACAAATGTTAAATTTTGGGGTTAGGTAATGCAGCCCGACGCGCTGGTGAGTTTGCATCGAGCTTTTCTGTCCTCTGAGAGAATTTCTTCGAGATATATGAGGGTGCCCTCGCTGAGTTGCATAGAAAAGCCGTTTAAAAGGCCCGTTAAGAAACTCTTTGAAAAGTTCCCTGAAAAGTTCCCTGAGAAGTACCCTAAGAAGTTCTATAAGGAGTTCTATAAGGAGTTATATAAGAAGCCAAGTCAGAGAACTATTTGGCGGTTTAACCGAAGGTTTTTTTTTAAATGCTGATTCCGAACTATGTAAAAAGCCATGTAAAAAACCTCATAAAGAGCTGCGTAAATAGGTTTTTGCATAGAGCCATGCAAACCACCCTGCAGGTGCTAGGCAATTTCTTCGGGGCTGGTGAGCTCGGTGAGTCTTCGAAAAAGATAGTTGTGCAAACACCGTTGGGGAGATTTGCAGGTTTCAGTTTAGTTGAATTGCATATCTCACTGGCCTTGGGTTTATTGATTATCGCGGCTTTAGGGCAGGTGTTTTCAGGTGCGATACGTTCACATGGACGTATTCTAGCAACGTCGAATTTGCAAGAAAGCATGCTTTTGATAGACGCTTTTCTAAGTAGAGCCGCGGTTCGAGCTGGTTATTTTGGTTGTTTAGGTGATCGTCGCAATATTGCCAAATTTCTCCGCGGTTCCTGGCAAGAGTTGCCGGAGTACGATTTGCGTCGACCTGTTGAAGGTTATGAAAATTCGGGTAACGGAAGCTTTCAACCAAGTATTCAAGGCTTGCCTCTGAGTTCAAATCGTCGGCGCTTACATAAACCCAATAACGGCATTAGGGCAAGCATTCTTGGCCCTAGAGCTGACGTCTTGGTGTTGCGCGGAATGGGTGATATCGCTGGCGATGTCATTCAGCAAGGGGCCGATAGCTCTTTGCTTATCGAAGTAGGTAGTCACCACTTGGAACCAGAAAATGACGATATATTGGTGCTAGCGGACTGTAATCAGGCCGCAATATTTAACACCACAAACCTACGGCGCTCGGGCTCTATGCTGAGCCTAGGCTGGACTGAGGGCAGTGGGATGTTTGCCAACATGAGTTCGGGCATCACCGCAACTGGGAGTGAAACTGCCATAGGTCTGTCTTTGGTGCCTGAAGGTTTTTCTTCATCTAGTGTATTGACTCACGTAAGTACTACGATTTTTTTTATCGGGCGCAGTCAGGGCGCTGATACTCGGGGCAACGACCTTTACTCCCTTTGGCAAAAAGAGGGCAGTTCAAGACCTATTGAGTTAGTCCGCGGTGTGAAGGATATGCAAATTTTGTATGGCGTAAAGTCCGGGCTAATGGTTGATGAACAAAATGCACCGGTTCAGATGTTTTTGGAGGGCGGGATAGTCGGCTACTACCAATGGGATCGAATTCCAAATGATGCTGTGGTGGCGTCCATATGGATAACCTTCGTTCTAGAAAGTGTCTACGGGCTAA